>JAGODS010000037.1 GCA_017998135.1 Bacteroidales bacterium | reverse complement strand
ATACATTGCAGACCCTCACTGTTGGGGTTACAGGGACTTATTCTGTTTCTGTTACAGATGTTTTTGGCTGTAATGCTGTTAGTACTTCCAGAGTAGTTACTGTTTTTGAATTTCCCAAAGATACTATGCTTACAGACCCTAACACGACTGTTACCGGTTTAAATTATAACACAACTATCTGCAATAAAGACAGCGTTAAACTAAAAATACTGATGGACAATGCCCTGCCAGGCAGCGACTATGAAGTTAAATGGTATTGGAAAGATGATTATTACACTGCAGCTTTTGGCACAGGCGACTCGGTCTATGCCAAAGATGAAGGTCAGTATTATTATATTATGAATTACCTGCCTAAGGGCTGCTCACAGAGTTCGGCTATGAAATTCAACCTTGATGTCAGTTATCCTTTTGGCGGGGAGAAATTAGACAGCGTTACTGTGGATATAGCTTCAGGCAAAAACCTGCTTAAATGGAAGAAAAACCAATACGACAGCAGTACTGTTTATTTCAAAATATATAAGGAAAGTTCAGTGAGCGGTGTTTATGAAAAGATTGACAGCGTTGCCTCAACGGACAGCACCTATACAGACCTTTCTTCCGACCCTGCGGTCAGGGCTGAGCGTTATGATATAGCAGTTATAGATACTTGCGGTAATGAGTCTGAACTGAGCGGTTACCCTCATAAGACTATACACCTGACTATAAATCTCGGTATCAATAATACATATAACCTTATCTGGAGCGACTACTCGGGCTTATATTATACTTCATACATTATATACAGGGACACTGCTTCTAATATGGGTCATAAAGAATTAATAGCTGAAGTACAGAAAGGTATTAATTCCTATATTGACACCAATCCTGTAATAAATAAAACTAATTATTACTATGTCAGCATAGCCAGCCCTGTGAAAAAACTCAAACCGCTTGTTAAATCAAATGTTGTAACAACCAAAGGAGTCGGTGTTGCTGAGTTGACTATTGATGCCGCAGACTTGAAAATCTCACCCAACCCCGCCTGTGAAAGGTTGAATGTTGAATTTTTAATGCTTAATGAAGGGAAGGTGGATATTAGATTATTAGATATAACAGGCAGGGAAGTAGCTGTGGTGTTAAATGAGGATAGAGCTATTGGAAAAAATAATGTGATATTTAATATTGGCAATATTGACAAAGGGATATATTTTGTGAAAGCTGCAATTGGTGAAAATTTGATGATTAAAAAAATAATTAAGAATTAATGTGTCGATTTGAATTTATTAATAGCCACGAGTTTTCAATAGCCACGAGTTTTAACTCGTGGATCAAATTCAAATTCAGCTCCCGGCTTTAGCCGAAATTAAATAAATTAAAATAACCATATTATATATTAAAATAGAAAATGATAATGAACTAACTAAATAAAATTGTGGCTAAAGCCTGGGGATAGGAGGATATCGCATTCCACGAGCTAAAGCTCGTGGCTATTGAAAATTTATATAAAATGATAATGAAAAAAAAATAAATTTGCGGCTAAAGCCGGGGGATGGGAGGATATCGCATTCCACGAGCTAAAGCTCGTGGCTATTGAAAATTCATAGAAAATGATAATGAACTAATTAAAAAATAAATTTGCGGCTAAAGCCGGGGAAAATGAGAGCTAATATTATGACCACCTTACTATTGCAGAAAGTTGAAGAACTTACTCTGTATATTATCAATCAGGAAAAAGAAATTGAACAATTAAAAAAAGAAAATAAAGAAATTAAAGAACTAATAAAAAAATAATCATTTATGTTTAACCTTTTAAATTTTAATAATATGAAAAATAAAATTTTATTAATAAGCATTATTTGCTTTACAGGATTAATATTTTTATATCCTTATAAAGCAAAAACCCAGAACTGCTGGAGCGTTTCTGACAGTAGTTACTATATGGGATTTGAAGAAAATGAAACAGATTTCTCTTTTTGGACAAGTACATCCTCCTCTACTGCTTTTTGGAAAAAATATCCTAATTATCCTTTTAAAGGAAAATATACTATTGGAAGTAGTAATCAAGCATATAACAAAAGCTGGTTATTTACAAGATGCTTTTACCTAATACAAGATAGCAGTTATCAGATTAATTTTTGGTACAGAGTTTGGGACGATACTTATCAACCACAGAATTTAAAAGTAACTGTAGGAACGAATCAAAATACTAATTCTATTATAGATACTATTTCTAAAATAACTAATATTACTAATGATTTAATAAATAATAAATATAAAAAAGCCTTTATAAAATATAAACCTTCAACTTCAGGTAATTATTATTTTGGGTTCTTCGCCTACGGTGCAACTGCCGGGGCACCTCTAAGAATAGATGAATTTGAAGTAAGTAAGTATAATTGTAAGTTAATAAAGCCCAATCTTGGCAATGATACATTGATATGCAATGCGAGCAGCCTTAAATTAGATGCGGGTGCTGATTTTGTGAAATATCAATGGAATACTGGTAATCCCGGCGATACATTACAGACCCTCACTGTTGAAGTTACAGGTACTTATTCTGTTTCTGTTACTGATGTTTTTGGCTGTAATGCTGTTAGTACTTCCAGGGTAGTTACTGTTTTTGAATTTCCCAAAGATACTATGCTGACAGACCCTAGCGCAAGTGTTACCGGTTTAAATTATTATACAACGATTTGCAATAAAGACAGCATTAAACTAAAAATACTGATGGACAATGCCCTGCCCGGCAGCGACTATGAAGTCAAATGGTACTGGAAAGATGATTATTACACTGCAGCTTTTGGCACAGGCGACTCGGTCTATGCCAAAGAACCCGGTCAATATTATTATATTATGAATTACCTCCCTAAGGGCTGCTCACAGAGTTCGGCTATGAAATTCAACCTTGATGTCAGTTATCCCTTTAGCGGTGAGAAATTAGACAGCGTTACTGTGGATATAGCTTCGGGCAAAAACCTGCTTAAATGGAAGAAAAACAAATACGACAGCAGTACTGTTTATTTCAAAATATATAAGGAAAGTTCAGTGAGCGATGTTTATGAAAAGATTGATAGCGTTGCCTCAACGGACAGCGCCTATACAGACCTTTCTTCCGACCCTGCGGTCAGGGCTGAGCGTTATGATATAGCAGTTATAGATACTTGCGGCAATGAGTCTGAACTGAGCGGTTACCCGCATAAGACTATACATCTGACTATAAACCTCGGTATCAATAATACATATAACCTTATCTGGAGCGACTACTCGGGCTTATATTATACTTCTTACATTATATATAGAGATACTGATTCTAATATGGGGCATAAAGAATTAATAGCTGAAGTGCAGAAAGGTATTAATTCCTATACTGACATCAATCCTGTATCAAATAAAATTAATTATTACTATGTCAGCATAGCCAGTCCTGTGAAAAAACTCAAACCGCTTGTTAAATCCAATGTTGTAACAACCAAAGGAGTCGGTGTTGCCGAGTTGACTATTGATGCCGCTGACCTGAAAATATATCCAAACCCCGCCTCCGAAAGGTTGAATGTTGAATTTTTAATGCTTAATAAAGTTATGGTGGATATAAGATTAATGGATATAACAGGCAGGGAGGTAGCTGTGGTGTTAAATGAGGAAAGAGCTATAGGGAAAAATAATGTGGCATTTAATCTTGGCAATATTGATAAAGGGATATATTTTATGAAAGTCTCAGCAGGCGGATTTAACATTGTCAGAAAAGTGATAAAAAACTAATTTGCCAATGTGCTAATATGCTAATTTGAATTTTCAATAGCCACGAGCTTAATAGCCACGAGCTTTAGCTCGTGGATCAAATTAAACTCAGCTCCCGGCTTTAGCCGAAATTAAATAAATTAAAATAACCATATTATATATTAAAATAGAAAATGATAATGAACTAATTAAAGATAAAATTGCGGCTAAAGCCGGGGGATGGGAGGATATCGCATTCCACGAGCTAAAGCTCGTGGCTATTGAAAATTCATAGAAAATGATAATGAATAAATTAAGAAAGATAAAATTCGGCTAAAGCCGGAAAAGGAGAGTTTTTTTTATCCGTCAGCTAAAGCAGACGGTAAGCAATGATGAATTGTAGTTGTTGTGGCTAAAGCCGGAAAGGAGAGAGAGAACTTTTATTATCCGTCAGCTAAAGCAGACGGCAAGCGATGGTTAAAGTTATGAGGAGAAAATTAGCACATTATCATCACTTGCCGTTGGCAATATTAAAATTTAAAAAAATAAATTTGCGGCTAAAGCCGGGATGGGAGAATATAGCATTCCACGAGCTCAATAGCCACGAGCTTTAGCTCGTGGAAAACAGCGCCACTCCTCTCCTGGCTTCAGCCCAATATTGTAATATATTTCTCAAATTTCCAAATTAGCCAATAAAGAATATATTTCAATAAATAAATAATCCTAACAAAATATTATATTTCCCGTTTATTCTGATAATCTGCTGAGTTTAATAGTTTCATATTTGAAGATATTTTTATTTTTGCTTTTTATTTTCTAATTTAAAAGGGTCTTGAATGCTTTATTTACTTTAAGAATTTTCAACCGAAGAGGTTTCTGCTTTTTTATTTTGTTAGGGCTTTATCTCTTGTCTCATCTCTTTTTTCTTAATTGCGATCCTGATACTTTGGTTGATGTTCATACGCGCGGTGCTTTTACTGATGAAGGGCTTTATACTTCTCAGTTGAGAAATTGCCTGAATCACGGCTCTTTTGATGTTAAAGAGAATATGACTTATGTTTTAGGTCCGATGCTTAATTTTATTCAGGCGCCCGTTTTTTATGTTTTCGGCTCTAAGTTGGCTGTGTCAAGGTTGATAACTCTCGCCTTTATTTTAATTATGCTCTTATGTTTTTATGCCAGAAGTGATTTGCGCAATTTTACTATATTTTTCTTAATCATCGGTTTAATGCAGTTTCATATTTTTCAGTTTAGTCATTATGGTATGGCTGAGATGCTCTGCGTTTCGTTTACGATGTTCAGTTTGCTGTCCTTGATTATTTTTTATAATAAATTGGGAACACACGAATCGCAAAATGCCTTTGAGAAGAATGATTATCGCAGGTTTTTGGGGGCTGAGTTTAAAACCTTTTATTTGTTGTTCTTTTCGAATTTGTTTGCGGCTATTGCGTATGCAATTAAAATTCAATATCTGTATATTGCTTTTTTGCCTGTAGTAACAAGTTTTATTTTGGCTTTGATTTATTGGCGATGTTTGCCTTTAAGAGCCTTTTTTTATTCGCTTTTTTTCTGTATTTTCTTTTTTGGCTTGTATATTATTTTGCATTATTTGCCGAATAAACATTTTTATGATTATATATTTTTTGCAACTTCAACTGAAAAAATTCCTTCTCATTTAAGCGATTTAGCTTTGTTGTTCAATTTTAATTTTAATTATTTTTTGCTAACTAAATATTTTGTTTTTTATGTAATTTTATTTTGTTTGCTTTTGGTTGCCTTTATTGGGTTGCTTGTGAAAAAGAGAAAAGAAAACCTGACTTTTTTAATTATTGGTATTTTTGCTTTAGTCTGGATTATTATTGAGATGCATAAGTTGATATATCTTTATCTTCCTTTGCGTTATTTGTTAAGTCTGTTTGTCGCTCTGGCTTTGTTTTTGAGCCTGGTTTTGTCCGAACTAATCAGGCAGAATAAGCTGATGAAATATCTGGTTTTTTTTGTATTAGCTGCATTTCTGCTCATTAATGTAAGTTTTAATTATGCTGCCTTTAAGCGCAGGAGTTATGATTTAGCTTTGGCTAATAAATATATTGCAAAATATGATTTTGGGCAAAATGTTGTGCTGGGTTCCTGGGCTCCTTCACTCTTTTGGCAAAATAAAGCTAAAACTATTACTATTTGGAATGATTTTATTAATGATAAGAAGCCAATCGAAAAATTTAAACCTGCTTTGATTATATCCGAAATTAATGAGTCCGACAGCGACAGTGTGTTCTTTAAACAGGGTATTAACCTTTATACTTTGTCTGATTCGGTTCGCGTTGTGAAGGTCTGGAGATATAAGATTGGCTTGTTCTGGATAAAACAAAATATTTATAAATAATGTCTTTGATGATGAAAACAGGTGCATATTTTAAAGACATTCATAGTATTTTGTTGATTTTTATTATGATTCTGGCGGCTGTTTTGAGGGTATGGAATTATTGGGGCTTTTCCTTTAGTAATGATGAGCTTAGTGCTTTAAACCGTCTCAATTTTGACAGTCTTTCCGAGCTGATTTATAATGGTATTAGGATTGACGGGCATCCTGCCTTTACTCAGATGTTTTTATTTTATTGGGTGAAATTATTTGGAAATTCTGAGTTCTGGCTCAGGTTGCCTTTTCTGGCGGCAGGGCTTTTGTCAGTTTATTTTACTTACCTTGTTGCTTTTAAACTATTTAATAGAAATACCGCTTTATTGACGGCTTTGGGGGTCGCTTTATTGGAGTTTCCTTTGTTGTATAGCAGGCTGGCAAGACCTTATAGTTTTGCTTTCCTTTTTTCGCTGATGACCGTTTTTTATTGGGCGAAAATTATGGAGAAAAATGACAAGGTCAGGGGTTATAAGTTGTTGGTCAGTTATGCCCCCTTTGTTCTTTCTTTTCTCCTTGCGGCTTTGACACATCATTTTAGTTTTTTATTTGTTGTTATTGTTTATATTACAGGTTTGTTTTTTATAAATAATGCTGAGCGAAAGAATTATCTCCTTTCGGCTTTTGCTATTTTTATTCTTTATTCGCCTCATCTTGATATTTTTTTCCACCAGTTAAGTCTTGGGGGGGTTGGTGGAGTCGGCGGTTGGCTGGAAAAGCCCGATGCCTGGTGCTTGCTTAATCATATTGCGTTTATTTTTAATAATTCGCTTTTCTTGATTACTGCTATTCTCGCTATTGTGATTATTATCCTAAGTCAGTGGAAGTCTAAAAGAGTTTTTAATAAATATAGGTGTATTGCTTTTCTTTGGTTTTTGATTCCTTTTATTATTGGTTTAGTTTATTCTCTATTAGTTAATCCCGTTTTACAAAATCCTGTCTTGTTATTCTCTTTTCCTTTCCTGTTAATGTTTTTATTTTCTTTTATTGATGAAAAATTGAATAAAACTTTTTTTCTTGTTTTTTTCTTGTTTTTCCTGACAGGTCTGTATTCTACTGTTGTTGAAAAAGCTTTTTTTAAAAAACAGCATTTTGGTAATTTTAAAGAAATAGCTGCCAAACTTGAGCTCTGGAACTCGCAGTTTGGTCTTAATAAAAATAATTGTCTTGTTATAATTAATCATCCTTATTATATAGATTATTATCTTAAAAGACCTCAACTGAGAAGCACCGGGCTTTTCCAGACTTACGAAAATATTAAACCCTCTCTTTTGAACCATAAGCTTAGTCTTGCTCAAGGGCATTATTTTGCTTATGCTATACTGAGACCTGTTAGAGACGAAATCTTGGCTGTTATCAGAGAGCGCTTTCCTTATATTAAAGATTATTATAATTATGACGGGCAATCCGAACTGTATCTTTTTTCCGATTTAAAAAAGGATAAAACAAATAATGAAGCAGCACCTCTTTATAAAGAAACAATTAAGTTTAATACTCTGAAAACTGATAGTTTAATGGAGTTTATCTCGGGATTAAGCAGAAAAACTGCAGAAATCAATATAGGAGCATTCAAATCCGTACATATATCTTTATCGGGTTTGATAACAGATAGTCTTAACGATATGCAATTAGTATTGTCCCTGTCCAATGCAGGCGGAAAAACTAAGTTATGGCGTTCTTCGTTTTTTAAAGATTTTTTAATTGATGGGCAGCCTGGGAAAGTCTTTCTGTTTTATAAATTCTCTAAACCTGATGATAAATTGTTTTTTCCTAATCCTTTTTCTAAAAATGACCTGATTAACATATATATCTGGAATCCCTCCAAATATTCCGCCAGTATTGACAGTCTTAATATTGAGTTCTATTAATTTTACTCCATTCTCGATTAACTCTGTGCCTTCTCTATGTAAATCTTTGTAATAATTATAAAACCCCCTTTATATTCCTTTATACAATATGTATATATGTTTAATTAAAATCCAATATCAATACCTGCTCTTATTATTGGATTTGTATATGGTGTTAGTGCTGTTTCATTGAAGTTCCATAATATTATTATAGTGAAATACGATTTACTACCAAGTGGCTGACTATAGCCTCCACCTGCTAAATAACTCTCAACATTTACTCGTCCTGCTTTTACTACATTATAATTGTAATCAAAATATATACGTTCAAGGTTTAATAATTCATATTCCACGTGCGCAAAAAGATTATCCATCAGATAATATCTTCCGAATAATCTGCCTCCATAAATATCCGTTGAAAAATCATAATCCTTATATCGCATATATCTATAACTTATTCCTACTCCTCCTATTAATTTTTCTGTAATTTTATAGCCCACAAATGGTGATAAATCTATAAAGGTATTTGACCCAAACTGTAAGCCCAGATTGCCCCCAAAGATTAATCTGTCTTTAAAACTTCCTTTTTCTTCTTTTGAATTATTCTGAGCTGAAATTATTCCAAATGTCGTTATTATTATTAAAACTATTGATAATACTCGTTTTTTTAGCATATTTTATCTCCTTTTTATATAAAACTGTTTTCTGACAAAATTAGTATATTTTTACAAAATGAATATAAAATGTAAAAAAAAATGAATTTTTTTTTGCCTTATAAATGCTTGATTTATAATTGTTAATAGAAATTTTGAAAAAATAATTAAATATTTTTATAAAAAATCCATTGCCGTATTCAAAATGTTTATATTTTTGCACTCCCATTTCAGAAATGAAATTCTGATTTAGGAAATGAAAAAGTTCTTTGAATTTATTGAAGAAGCCAAAATAATTAGGTAGCAAATATCCCCGTTATATTTTTAACGGTGAAAAATAAATCTTGAGACATTTTTAAGATCAAATTTACAATGAAGAGTTTGATCCTGGCTCAGGATAAACGCTAGCGGCAGGCTTAATACATGCAAGTCGAACGATAAGATTTCCAGCAATGGAGATCGGACAGTGGCGCACGGGTGAGTAACACGTATATAATCTACCTTATTCCGGAGAATAGCCCAGAGAAATTTGGATTAATACTCCATAACATTGCGAGAAGGCATCTTTTTGCAATTAAACTTACGGGGGAATAAGATGAGTATGCGTAGCATTAGCTTGTTGGTAAGGTAACGGCTTACCAAGGCTGCGATGCTTAGGGGATCTGAGAGGATGTTCCCCCACACTGGTACTGAGACACGGACCAGACTCCTACGGGAGGCAGCAGTAAGGAATATTGGTCAATGGACGAAAGTCTGAACCAGCCATGCCGCGTGCAGGATGAAGGCCTTAGGGTCGTAAACTGCTTTTATACGGGAAAAATAAGTGGATTTCGAATCCGCCTTGATGGTACTGTATGAATAAGCATCGGCTAACTCCGTGCCAGCAGCCGCGGTAATACGGAGGATGCGAGCGTTATCCGGATTTATTGGGTTTAAAGGGTGCGCAGGCGGAGCGATAAGTCAATGGTGAAAGCCTACAGCTTAACTGTAGAATTGCCGTTGATACTGTCGTTCTTGAGTACAGTTGAAGTGGGCGGAATGTGTTATGTAGCGGTGAAATGCTTAGATATAACACAGAACACCGATAGCGAAGGCAGCTCACTAAGCTGTAACTGACGCTCATGCACGAAAGCGTGGGGATCAAACAGGATTAGATACCCTGGTAGTCCACGCCCTAAACGATGATTACTGGATGTTGGTGATATACAATCAGCGTCTAAGCGAAAGCATTAAGTAATCCACCTGGGGAGTACGACCGCAAGGTTGAAACTCAAAGGAATTGACGGGGGCCCGCACAAGCGGAGGAGCATGTGGTTTAATTCGATGATACGCGAGGAACCTTACCTAGGCTTAAATGTAGAGCGATAGCCAGAGAAATCTGGTTTTCCTTCGGGACGATCTACAAGGTGCTGCATGGTTGTCGTCAGCTCGTGCCGTGAGGTGTCGGGTTAAGTCCCATAACGAGCGCAACCCCTATTCTTTGTTGCCATCAGGTAATGCTGGGCACTCTAAGAAAACTGCCTACGCAAGTAGTGAGGAAGGTGGGGATGACGTCAAATCAGCACGGCCCTTACGCCTAGGGCTACACACGTGCTACAATGGCCGTTACAGAGGGCAGCTACCTGGCGACAGGATGCTAATCTCTAAAAGCGGTCTCAGTTCGGATTGAAGTCTGCAACCCGACTTCATGAAGTTGGATTCGCTAGTAATCGCGCATCAGCCTTGGCGCGGTGAATACGTTCCCGGGCCTTGTACACACCGCCCGTCAAGCCATGGAAGTTGGGAGTACCTGAAGTCGATGACCAAAAGGAAACTGGAGGAGTTGCCTAGGGTAAAACCAATGACTGGGGCTAAGTCGTAACAAGGTAGCCGTACCGGAAGGTGTGGCTGGAATACCTCCTTTCTAGAGATATTTATTTTTATCTTTCACAGAAAGATGATATTTGCTACCGGCTCTTCAATAATTTATATACTCTGGAGAAACCAGTACCCTAACGAGTTGTGTGTAATGCTCCTTATCTTACTAAACAAAATGAGCAAGAGGGAGTTATCAAATAAAGTCCCGTAGCTCAGCTTGGTTAGAGCACTACACTGATAATGTAGGGGTCGGCAGTTCAAGTCTGCCCGGGACTACATAATTAAGAAATCGTTGGGGAATTAGCTCAGCTGGCTAGAGCGTCTGCCTTGCACGCAGAAGGTCATCGGTTCGACTCCGATATTCTCCACAAAATCAGTATATGTATATATAATAAAAAAATATATATAATAATTGATATAAGAGTTCTTTGACATATTGAAAGAAAATATTAAAATTAAGAGTAAGAGATCTATAGTAATAGAAGAAAGTAATTAAGAGCGTATGGGGGATGCCTTGGCTCTCATAGACGATGAAGGACGTGATAAGCTGCGATAAGCTTCGGGTAGGAGCAAATATCCTTTGATCCGGAGATTTCCGAATGGGGAAACCCAATACCTTGAAGAGGTATTATTCCGACTTGTCGGAAGGACAACCCAGTGAACTGAAACATCTAAGTAACTGGAGGAAAATAAAACAATAGTGATTTCCTGAGTAGTGGCGAGCGAAAGGGAAACAGCCCAAACCGTTATTGTTACGGCAATAACGGGGTTGTAGGACTGTGATATGGACTGTAAATTCAAAGTTGAATCTTCTGGAAAGTTGAACCAAAGAAGGTGATAGTCCTGTAAACGAATTGAATTTACTACCTAACAGTATCCTGAGTACTGCGGGACCGGAGAAATCCTGTAGGAATCTGCCAGCACCATCTGGTAAGGCTAAATACTAATGAGAGACCGATAGCGAACTAGTACTGTGAAGGAAAGGTGAAAAGCACTTCGAACAGAAGAGTGAAATAGACCCTGAAACCATACGCTTACAAGCAGTAGGAGGTGAATATTTAGTGGCTTGCCATTAAATAAGTAACTGACTGCGTGCCTTTTGCATAATGAGCCTACGAGTTACTCCTCTCTAGCAAGGTTAAGTTCATCTATGAACGTAGCCGTAGCGAAAGCGAGTCTGAACAGGGCGTTCAGTTAGAGGGGGTAGACGCGAAACTTTGTGATCTACCCATGGCCAGGTTGAAGCCCCGATAACACGGGGTGGAGGACCGAACTAGTAAACGTTGAAAAGTTTTTGGATGAGCTGTGGGTAGGGGTGAAAGGCTAATCAAACTGAGAGATAGCTCGTACTCCCCGAAATGTTTTTAGGAACAGCCTCGATTTTAGTGTCATAGAGGTAGAGCTACTGATAGGACTAGGGGGCTTCGCAGCCTACCAAATCCTGACAAACTCCGAATGCTATGACATATAATCGGGAGTGAGGGTATGGGTGCTAACGTCCATATCCGAGAGGAAAAGAATCCGGACCATCAGCTAAGGTCCCTAAATATATGCTAAGTTGAACTAACGAAGTCTGATTGCTTAGACAGCTAGGATGTTGGCTTGGAAGCAGCCATTCATTTAAAGAGTGCGTAACAGCTCACTAGTCGAGCGATCGGGCGCGGATAATAAACGGGCATAAAGCATATTACCGAAGCTGTGGTATTTGTAGTAATACAAATAGGTAGGGGAGCATTCCAGTTGCAGCGAAGGAGCATCGTAAGATGTGCTGGAGCGACTGGAAAAGCAAATGTAGGCATAAGTAACGATAATGAGGGCGGGAAACCCTCACACCGAAAGACTAAGGTTTCCTGATCATCGATAATCGGATCAGGGTTAGTCGGGTCCTAAGGTATATCCGAAAGGAGAAGCCGATGGCTAACAGGTCAATATTCCTGTACTAGCATATATTGCGATGTGGTGACGAAGTAGTGACAAGTCTGTGTACTGACGGAATAGTACATTGAAGGGTGTAGGTATATTTTTGGCAGGTAAATCCACCAGAGATGCCGAACCTGATAGTACCGCGAGTCTTCGGACAAGCGGATAATGACTGTAATCAAACTTCCAAGAAAACCCGCTAAGCTTCAGATATATGCTACCCGTACCGCAAACCGACACAGGTAGTCGAGGATAGTATCCAAAGGTGCTCGAGTGATCCATGGCTAAGGAACTAGGCAAATTAGTCCTGTAACTTCGGAATAAAGGACGCTCTGAGTAATCAGAGCCGCAGAGAAATGGCCCAGGCGACTGTTTAGCAAAAACACATGGCTTTGCAAAATCGAAAGATGAAGTATAAGGCCTGACACCTGCCCGGTGCTGGAAGGTTAAGAGGAGAGGTTAGCAGCAATGCGAAGCTTTGAATTGAAGCCCCAGTAAACGGCGGCCGTAACTATAACGGTCCTAAGGTAGCGAAATTCCTTGTCGGGTAAGTTCCGACCTGCACGAATGGTGTAACGATCTGGGCACTGTCTCAGCCATGAGCT
>JAGODS010000361.1 GCA_017998135.1 Bacteroidales bacterium | reverse complement strand
ATATTAATTAACAATTTTTAATCAATTATTCTCAACAACTTATTTGCATAATTGTTAATAAGTATTAAAAAAAGTTAATAAAAATAGATTGCGGGTAAAATAATTAAACTTAATTTAGCATTCCTTTTTAAAAATACTTATTTTTCTAAAAATCCTAATAAATACATATTATATATGATGGAAAATCTTTTTGACAGTACGGAAGTTTTATCAAATGTGACAGAAATAGAGCATAATAGTAATTCGGTTGATAAAATATTAAGCGAGCGTGTAAGACCTGATGTTAAACAACAATTGATAAATGAGACAGTTGTAATTGAAGCTGCTGAAAAACCTGCAATAAACGAAATTAAAGAAATAAATAAAAATATAACAATGAAAAAAAAATATACTTATGAAGAAGCCCTTGAAGCCAGTAAGGAATACTTTAAAGGCGATATAATGGCTGCCAATGTCTGGATTAATAAATATGCTATAAAAGATAGTCATAATAATATTTATGAAAAATCTCCGGACGATATGCACAGACGTCTGGCTAAAGAAATTCACAGGATAGAGAAGAAGTATCCTAATCCGATGAGTGAAGAAGAAATTTATCTATTGCTTAAAGAATTTAAATATATAATACCGCAGGGCGGACCGATGTCCGGAATAGGAAATGATTTTCAGGTAGCATCTTTATCAAATTGTTTTGTAATCGGGATTAACGGCTCGGCAGATTCTTACGGTGCTATAATACGTATTGATGAAGAGCAGGTTCAACTAATGAAACGCAGGGGAGGAGTGGGGCATGACCTTTCTCATATTCGTCCGGGTGGTTCGCCAGTAAAGAATAGTGCTTTGACTTCCACAGGTATAGTTCCTTTTATGGAAAGGTATTCTAATTCTACAAGGGAGGTAGCGCAGGACGGCAGGCGCGGCGCTTTAATGCTTTCTATTTCTATTAAGCATCCAGACGCAGAAGATTTTATTGACGCCAAGTTGCAGGCGGGTAAAGTTACAGGCGCTAATGTATCTGTTAAAATTACAGATGATTTTATGCAGGCAGTTGTTAACAATGAAGAAAAATACACGCAGCAATATCCAATTGACAGCAATGCACCTAAATTTAATAAAACTATTAATCCGAAGCAATTATGGAATAAGATAATACATAATGCCTGGCAATCTGCAGAACCAGGAGTGTTGTTCTGGGACACTATTATAAGGGAGTCAATTCCTGATAGTTATGCAGATTTAGGATTTAAGACAATATGTACTAATCCTTGTGGTGAGATACCTCTTTGCGCTTATGACAGTTGCCGACTTCTTGCAATCAACTTATATTCTTATGTAGAAAATCCATTTACGGAAAATTCGTCTTTTAACTCTGAACTATTTGCCAAACACGTTTATTCGGCTGTTCGTATTATGGATGATATAATAGACCTGGAGTTAGAAAAGATAGATATGATTCTTGATAAAATACAAAGTGACCCTGAAGAAAAGGAAATTAAGAATGTGGAGATTCAATTATGGAATAAAATAAAAGAAAAATGTGTGCAGGGAAGGCGAACTGGTATAGGAATTACAGCAGAAGGCGATATGCTTGCAGCCCTCGGCTCAAGATATGGTTCGGATGAAGCGATAGATTTTTCTGTAGAGGTGCATAAAACTCTTGCAATTGAAGCTTATTCGGCTTCAACCTGTCTTGCAAAAGAACGTGGCGCTTTCCAAATTTTTGATTATAAAAAAGAAGCTAAAAATCCTTTTATTTTAAGATTAAAAGAAGCTTCGCCTGAATTATATGAAAATATGAAAAAGTACGGGCGCAGGAATATTGCATTATTAACTATAGCACCGACAGGCACCACTTCGCTGATGTCGCAAACAACTTCAGGTATTGAACCTGTTTTTATGCCCGCATATAAGCGCAGAAGAAAAGTTAATCCCAATGATAAAAATGTTAAAATAAGTTTTGTTGATGAAGTAGGTGATAATTGGGAAGAATTTAATGTGTTTCATCATAAGTTTATTGATTGGCTTAGGATAAATGGTTATAATACAGAAGAAGTATATAATTTAGATCAGGCAGCCCTTGATGAATTAATACAGAAATCACCTTACTATAAAGCAACAGCCAACGATGTAGATTGGCTGGCTAAAGTTAAAATGCAGGGAGCTATTCAGAAATGGGTTGACCATTCAATAAGCGTTACTGTAAATATTCCTAATTCAGCTACAGAGGAATTGGTAGCTGACATCTATAAGACCGCATGGCAATCAGGTTGTAAAGGCATTACTGTTTATAGGGATGGCTCACGTTCAGGAGTTCTTGTTTCAAATAAAAAAGATAAAGATAAAGATAAAGAGGTTGCTTTTTGCGAAACCAATGCACCTAAACGCCCCAAAAAATTGGAAGCTGATGTTATAAGGTTTCAGAATGATTATGAAAAATGGGTGGCTTTTGTAGGTTTATTAGATGGAAAACCTTATGAAATTTTCACAGGTAAAGCTGATGAAGTAATAGTCCCTGTTTATGTTAATAAAGGATGGATAATTAAAGTAAGAACTGATGAAGGAACTACAAGATATGATTTTGAATTTAAGGATAAAGCAGGTTATTTAGTTATTATGCAGGGATTGTCAAGGTTGTTTGATAAGGAATACTGGAATTATGCCAAACTTATTTCGGGGATTTTAAGACACGGTATGCCTCTTAATTTTGTTGTTAATGTTGTTGAAAATCTTAATGTTGAGTCCAAGTCAATAAATAACTGGAAAGCCGGTGTTGAGAGAGCCTTAAAGAAATTTATCCCTGATGGAACAAAAGCAGCAGACAAAACTTGTCCCAGAT
>JAGODS010000360.1 GCA_017998135.1 Bacteroidales bacterium | reverse complement strand
GTTAGGTCCTCCGCAGGGATATTGTGAACGCCACATATACCTTAACTCGCCATTTTGATAATTAGATGTATTGATTTCTTTAGTAATAAAATTTGTTTGCCCACCCTCAACATAATCTCCGCCTGTATAAAAAGCAGCATAATAATCGCTGTATCCGTCCTTACCATAATTGAAAAGATAGGTATAACCATTGGATGCAGTAACATAAGAATGATACGGAACGGCAATTGAACCGTCAGGATACCATTTGCCGGAATTGAAGTTTTCGCTATATGAATTTGTGGGAGTTGTATAGTTGCTTTGCTCAATGATAAGGTCGTCAATAGCTACCCAGCTTGATGAAGATGCACTTTTAAATTGTATGGTAATACTTAATCTTTGCCCCCCTACTACTTCGGCAGGAAGGTTTATTGTGTTTAAAGTGCAGCTTGTGTTTGAGGCTGAAGCAGAGAATGATTTAACTTCTGTCCAGGCATTATATGTCGGATTGTTCCAGTTAAAAGTAGTTTCTTTATTGACAACAAAATAAACTTTAATATTTGAAGTTGAATAGCCTGTAGCTTTTCTTAAGTTAAAGCTTATTTTAACACCATAACCTGGAGCTACATTTATGGCTTTAGTGGTTAAATATTCATCGCTTGATGAATTCATCAATCCTACCCTATTATTAGGGGAACAGGTATAATCGTTTCCTGCATTTGAAGTTCCATAAGCCATAAAAAAATGTGAAGAATAGGCTGATTCAAAATATTCAGAAAATAGTACCTGCGAAAAGGAATTAACTACTGATAAAAATAGGATAGATCCTAATAAAATTAAGCGTTTCATAAGTATATATATTTAAAAATTAAGGCTACAAAATTAATAATAATTTTGAAAACCATTATATAATATTTTTGTTTTTTACTATTCACGTAATAGAAACCTCCAAGCTTAAGTATATAAGCCGAGAAGTTTAATAAACTTGGAGGAATAGACACAGAGAGAAAAATTTTATCTGTAAACTAAAGGTGAACCTCTAAACTTAAACAAGACTTGATTTGATAAGGTATTATTTTATTGTTATTCTATATTCATATAAGGGAATTTAAGAAACATTAAAAAGGTTCACACAAAGAGTGTAAATAAATTACAAAGACAGCCAAATCAATATATTATAATGTTGCTTAAAAATATAAAATTTATAAAAATAAAATTTTTTTAGAGATATCCTTTATCTGATTTCATTTTTTTATTTTTGTTTGCGTTTTGGTAAATAAACCAGAGGTGTATTTTTCGTAGAGATGAAACAAAAACTCCATTCGTTTGGCTTCGCTGGTAAAGGGTTGAGAGCGATAAGCGAGATCAACGGCTTTGTCAAGTTCAATGTGCGCCTTTGCTAATATAGCAGGCATTGTAAGAGGGTTATACAAATCAGCTAAAGAACTGTTTGGAAACTCTGCTCTTGCATCTAAAAGTTTTTGTGACCTTTCTTCTATTACCTTTATTTGTTTCTCTGTCGGATTTTCAGGCCAGAGATAATTGTTGTAAACAATATCTTTAGAATAACGAAAATCACTTTTCAATCTCCCGCAAACCGATTTAACCCAGGCAATATGCATTGTTGAAGTTAAAATGCCGAAATGAAAGAGATTAGCATTTTCAATAAATAAACAGGTATCGCTAACAATAAAATTTTTATCAAAAAAACTAATTGGGATGTATTTTCTGTTTTCTGAAGATACACGTGGAATTAGTAAAAATTGGTTATTAGGTTGTCGATTTTCACCAAACAAAGTAGGAAAAGTAGCCATTTTAGAAGTAGTTGGTCTAACACTTTTGATTCTAAATTCTTTAATTAAATGAACTCGTTTTAAAACTTCAGGTAGTTGTTTTAATTCGCTTGGTTCAATATCAACAAGCCATAAACACCATCTGTTAATTTTATTTAAAAATTCTTTAGCGCTTAAAATAGGTTTGATATATTTTTCTGCATTTGGTTCTTTATTTAATAAATCTGTTTTCTCTTTATCTGTAAGGAGAAAATGTCCGCCATCCAAAGGCATATTACCAAAGTTCATCTTTGGAACTTTACAAATAGGAGCAGACCTCTTAGTTATAAGTAAGTTTTTTGCATCAATCAAATATGGATTGATGTTATTAGCTTTTATTTTATGAGCTTCGCCTTTAATATCTGTATAATCAAAAATGGTTTTATTTATGATATCATAATTTGCAAAACCAATAATAACACAGTAAACTGCTGCATTTCCTTTAGCTTCATTAGTCCATTTAAAAGTTCTGTGAGCAAAATGAATTTTAATATTGTATTTATTCAGCATTTGCTCCCAAAGAATGGCGGTCTGTTCGCCCTGTACTATAGAATTAGTAGAAACAAAGCCTACTTTAATTTTAGTATTCTGAATATATTTAGCAGCCTTGATGTACCAGCCTGTAACATAGTCAAGAACTCCGCTTCCCTGAGCATTTTCAAACTGTTTGAGAATATCATCACGTTGGTTTTTCTTCATTAATTTAGAACCTATAAAAGGTGGATTACCTATGATATAGTCAAAGCTTATGAGCGGTTTTTGTTGCTTGTTTATTATATCTTCCGATGTTTCAATATAGTCTTTTGTATAAACATTAAGTTTTTGGTAATGTTCAACAGGTTCTTCTACTTTGATAATATTAGTAAAATCAGCACTTATTGTTAATACGTTTTCCTTATTTAATAAAGATTGCCAATCAACTTGTAATGCATTTCTATTTATGATTGTTGCCGCTTTCTTTAATGGTATTCTAACAAAATATTCACCAAACTCTGACAAACAAAGAAGGTTCATCTGATGATCTATAAGCC
>JAGODS010000359.1 GCA_017998135.1 Bacteroidales bacterium | reverse complement strand
AAGGTGATTTATCCGAGAATGCTGAATATGAAGCTGCAAAAGAAGCTCAAGCAATGTTAGAACTCAAAATAGCTAAATTGCAGGAAACTATTTCCAATGCAAGGATTGTTAACCCTACCAAAGTTGATATTTCAAAAGTATATATCTTTAATTCTGTTAAAGTACTAAATTTAGATACAAAAACTGAAATTGTTTACACTATTGTTCCTGATAACGAAGTAAACATCAAAGAAGGTAAAATATCTATGAGTTCACCTATCGCAGGAGGTCTGTTAGGTAAAAAAACAGGAGATAAAACTGAAATAAATATTCCTGCTGGTAAACTCAATCTTAAAATTCTTAAAATTTTCAGAGCTGACAAATAATAAATATATTTCTAAATCACATTTGAATTTAATATATGTCAACAATTTTCACAAAAATAGTAAATGGAGAAATACCCTGCTATAAAATAGCAGAGGATGATGATAATTTAGCCTTTTTAGATATTAATCCATTAACAAAAGGGCATTGTATTGTGATTCCTAAAAAGGAAACTGATTATATTTTTGATATTAATGATAAAGCTTATGCTTCATTATTTCTTTTTGCAAAAAAAGTTGCTAAAGCTATTAAAATAGTCATACCCTGTGAAAAAGTAGGTATAGCAGTTATAGGGCTTGAAGTTCCCCACGCTCATATACATCTTATTCCTCTGAATGGTCCTTATGATATAGATTTCTCCAGACCCAAACTTAAATTAAGCCAGACGGAGTTTTTATCTATATCCCAGACAATAGCTGCCGCTTTTTAATCTATCCGCAATTAAGTTATTCTTTAAAAAATACTAATTTTTATTCTTACTGTTTTTTATTGTATTATTTTTGCAAAATGCAATATATAGATAGTTTTAAATCAATTTTGCCAAATAATAATATTATTATTTTATTAATTATATTATTAAACCTCAGCAGTCATTCTCAAACCCATATTATAAACAAGGGTAATAATGAGTTTAAGACTATTGAAAATAATTACAATAAATTTTCCTTTACCAATATTTTAAACAACATTGAAACAGTTTACGACTCTTCAAAAAATGGAATATATCTTAAATTAAAAATTGCTGATTATGGGAATAATCTCAAAATTGGCGAACCTGAATTACCTGTTTTAAGATATCTGATTGAAGTCCCTTATAACAGTCAGATAACAGTAAAAATAATTAAAAAAACATTTAAAACAATTGATTTAAACCAAACTGATAAACAGATATTTATCAAACCTGCGCAAGCTTCACTATCTAAAAACAAAAACAGAGATGATATTGATTTTAAAATCAATACTAAGCTTTATAAAACAGATTCTTTTTATAAAGCTTCCGATTCGCTTGTAACAATAGACCTTTTAGGTAATATGCGTGGAATTAATATTGCCCGTTTAAATATTTTTCCTATTGAATACAATCCTGTTCTTAACAAACTCATAGTTTACGATACCCTAATAACTGAAATAATTTTTAAGAATGCAGACCTAAAAAAAACCTTGTCTTCCAAACAAACATATTTTAATAGTTTCTATCAGTCTAATTCCGGATTTATTAAAAACTACAAAACACTTAATTACAAATCTCAAAAAACATCTGCCCCATTAAAATATGTAATTGTTTCAGACCCTTTGTTTAAAGAAAGTCTAACTCCATTTATCAAATGGAAAACCCAACAAGGTTTTAATGTTATAGAAGTATATACTGACCAGACTGAAATAAACAGAGATAGCGCCCTTATCAGACAATATCTTAAAGAATTATACCTAACTGCTACGGAAAACAATCCACCGCCATCTTTTATACTTTTTGCGGGGGATATCCAGCATATTCCTGCCTATAAAGGAAAGGCAAAAAAACAAATTTACTATACAGATTTATATTATTGTGAATACACGGGTGATTTCCTGCCCGATGTACTTAGTGGCAGGTTTTCTGCAAGTAATGTAAGCGAAATGCAGACCATTGTCCAAAAGACAATAGAATATGAAAAATTCCTTTTTGACGACCCTACATACCTGACTAATTCTGTTATGATTGCTGGTTACGATAAAAACTATTCAAAATTATATTGTAACGGACAAATTTCTTATGCTGAACATTACTACTACAACCAACAGAATGGTTACATATTAGACAAATATCTTTACCCCGAATCAAGCTCAAAACAAGAAGAAATATTAGAGAAATTAAACAGGGGAGTTGGTTTTATTAATTATACAGGACACGGCAGTTGGGATGGCTGGGTAAATCCTGCTTTTTTTAATTATGATATTCCTTTAATGCAAAATAAAGGCAAATATCCATTCATTATAGGTAACGCCTGCTATACCCAATCTTATGAACGCAGCGCCTGTCTCGGTGAAGCCTTGTTAAGAGCTGCAGATAAAGGTGCAATAGGATATATAGGCGGTACAAGCGAAACTTTCTGGGACGAGGACTACTGGTGGAGCGTTGGTTTTGGGGCTATCTCTTCTTCATCTACTTACGAAAGCAATGATTTAGGAGTTTACGACAGGCTATTTCATACCCATAATGAGCCTTTTGAGGATTGGGCTTTTACAATGTCTGATATTATCTTTGCAGGCAATCTTTCGGTGATGCAATCAGGTTCGGAATATACAAATCTTTACTGGGAAAGCTACCAATTGATGGGAGACCCTTCCCTTATGCCCTATCTTGCTAATCCTGCAAAAATTAATATGGAATATGAAGATACTATTCTTATAACTGCATCTTCCCTGACTATTAAAACAGACCCATATATTTATATAGGTCTTACTCAGAATGACAGCCTTATTGGAGCAGTATTATCAAACT
>JAGODS010000358.1 GCA_017998135.1 Bacteroidales bacterium | reverse complement strand
TTCTTTAAACATTGAAGAGCATCCTGTTCCTTCAACACAGACAGTTTGCAGTGGTCAAAAAATAAGTTATCATATTAAAGTTTCTGATACTACATATACGTCTTATAAATGGTACAAAAATGGAGCGTTTATTTCTGGAGAAACTAATAGTGCTTTTGTTGTTCAAAGTGCTATAAGCAATGCTTCATATTATTGTGTTGCAACTAATTCCTGTGGTAGCATAACCAGTAATAGTGCCAGTATAACAGTTGTTCCTGCAGCCTATATTCTTACTGACCCTGTTAGTAAAACTGTTTGCGAAAATGGCGTTGTTAATCTTAGGATAATTGTTTCAGGCATACCCCTGTCGTACCAATGGTACAGAAACAATATTATGATAAATAATGCTTCAACAAACCAATATATATTTAATGCTAAATATTCAGATATGGGCAATTATTATTGTGTAATTGCTAATGAATGCGGTTATGATACCAGCGGGGTGGCTATTGTGAAGGTGAATATGCCAATACAGATTGTTCAACAGCCTTACAACCTTGCAAAATGTTTTGGTGAGGAAGCAGTTTTTGCTTTTAGTCTGAATGATATTACTGGAGTAACATACCAATGGTTATATAATAATATTAATATAACAGGTGCTACAAATAGTGAATATAAAATTGAAACTGTTGATGAAACCAATACCGGCAAATATAAATGTATAGCAACAAATGCCTGCGGGACAAAAACAAGTAATGAAGTTACTTTATCAGTAAATTCAAGTTTTAGCATTGTTAGTAAATCACCTAATTTATCTTATTGCGAGGGGACGGATGTAAAACTTTTTGTTGAGACTACGGGCGAATCGGTCAATTATCAATGGTTTAAGGACGAAGTAGAAATAACAGGGGCTACTAATTCATCATATTATATTACTAATTTATATAAAGCTTCTGAAGGTTTTTATAGTTGCATTGTTAGTAATAATTGCAGTAGTATAACTAATAATATTATAGTTTATGTTGAATTAAAACCGCAGATTTATATAGCTCCCCTGATACAGGTTAAATATGTTGGAGATAGTGTTACTTATTATTTATCACCTGGAGGAACAGGACCTTTCGAATATCAATGGATTAAAGATGATGAGCCAATTGAAAATGCTTCGGAAAGCTTTTATAAAATTGATTCACTTGTGATTGATAATTCAGGTAAATATACCTGTATAGTAAGCAATAAATGCGGCAGTACTACTGTAGAAATAAGCACTTTGCAGGTAAAATATCCTGAAGGGTTTTCAATTGATGGAGTGCTTTATTATGCTAATGTTAATAATACTCCATTAACAAATACAGTGGTAAATTTATATAACAGCGAGGGTGTTTTTATTAAAACAGAAACTACTAACAATGAAGGATATTATTTGTTTAGCGGGCTTAGTAACGGTAGTTATATTGTCCGACCCGATATAAAAAAGCCCTGGGGTGGGATTACACCAATAGATGCACTACTTGTAAACAGGTATTATCTGAAAATTATTCCGATAAAAGATATATTAAGACTTAAAGCAGCCGATGTCGATAAAAACGGTATTATTAATCCAATAGATGCCTTATATATAAATCGCAGGTATTTAAAAATTATTAGAAGTTTTAAAGCTGGGGACTGGATTTACGAAGAAAAAGAAATTATTATTAATGGAACAAATATTAATTCTAACATAAGGGCAATTTGTGTCGGCGATGTTGATGTCAATTATATACCGACTTTAAAAAAATTAAAGAAATATAAGAAATAAAGGTTTTAAAAGGCATATCTAACCTGATTACTTCATAATTTTGATAATGTGTTATAAAACAATATTTTAATAGTCGGACCTTTAGGTCGGGTTTTAAGATTAAGCCTTGACAATAGCGCTTTAGTACAATATTTATTAATAATTCATGCTAAACTGTATTATTTATAAAATTATTATTAAATAATGAGTTAAACCTTAATCTAAAGATAAATTGCTAATAAACAATCTGATTAAGTCCGAAATTAAATTAATAAGATAAGATTATCGTTTAATTATATTCTAAAAGTCTATTTTTTATTCAATCTCCTGAATTTAGGAGAGTGTTTGACATATTGGCTATTTGGACTTGTCTTTGTGTGATATGGTTTTTAGAATTAATGTATGCACATTAATTTTATTTGTTTATCCTGTTTACTATAAGTTAAAAAATTTGCAAAGCTATTGCTGAACTAACTTTCATACCTCATATTATAGGTATTTTATTCGTGTTGTTACGATAAGTTTAGGTATAGTTTACGGATAGTCTTGGGATAGTTTAGGGATAGTTAATTGTTTTATCCGGATTTTTTTACGTTACAATTTATCTTTATTATTTGATATATTACATATTATATTTAGTTTCCTGTTTTTAAAAACAGATTTTATAAAATTCTTTTTCCAGTTCTTTATAGACTATCAAATATTGTGCCAAAACAGAGACGTCTGATTTAAATTCAACAGTTATAATTGCATTTTGTTTGAACGAAGAATTTTCTTCTTTATATAACGATTTTAAGCGGATATTATTATCCGCTTATCTTTAAGTTAAACTTTTTCTGATCAGCTATTTTTATTATCAAGATATCTGTTATTTATACATATTATTATGCTTTAATAAAAAAATAGGTAGCTACTCAACAATAAAATTTTATAGTTTATATATTGTAAAAACCTTAAAAACCTTAGTATAAGCGATGAAAGAAACAAAATCTACCTTATTACCTTTTTTATTAACATTTATATACCAAAATAAACAAATAAGGTTGATATATTAGGGAACAAGTTTTATACTAAGGTTAAGGTTAAAAAAAATAAAAATAAAATTATGTA
>JAGODS010000357.1 GCA_017998135.1 Bacteroidales bacterium | reverse complement strand
GTTTTTTTAGTTGCCATATTAATTTATAATTAGATTTGCAAAATTAAATTTTTTTTAATTTTACAGTCTAAATTTTTAATATTATGCAGTTAATAAAAATTATTTTAATGAGTATTTTATTGAGTTTTCTCAATAATATCAAGGCTCAATCAGGTGATGATTTATTATCAAAAGGAATTGAGCGTTTTGAAAAAGAAGATTATGAATTAGCGATAGATTTGTTTACCAAAGCAGTCGATGCTGACCAGGATCTTTATGAAGCATGGCTCTATAAAGGGCGTTGCCATATTATTTATCAACAATATGAGCAGGCGCTTAAAGATATTAATACTGCTTTGAAATTAAAAAATGATTATGCTGACGCTTATCTTTTCAGAGGAAATATTCTTGCTTATAATAATAAGGACAAGGAAGCACTAAAAGACTATAATAAAGCTATTGAGCTTAATCCTATATTTAAAGATGCTTATTTGCAAAGGGCACAGTTACATATTAAAATGGAAGATCAGAAAAGTGCTATGGAGGACCTTAATATAGCTATTTCATGGAATATAAAAGATGCGGATGTATATTATAACCGGGCTGATTTATATTACAGAATTTGGGGAGATTGCAATAAGGCGATACTTGATTATTCTAAAGCCATAGAGCTTGATAGTAGTTTTTTTGACGCCTATTATTACAGGGGTTTGTGCCGCGAGAAACTTAAATTATATAAAGAAGCAGCCGAAGATTTTGGAAAAGCTATAAAAATTAATGTTAACCAGAAAGATTTATACGTAAAAAGAGCCAATCTTTTATTTTTTTCAGAAAGCTGGAAAGAAGCAATAGAGGTTTATAATGTTTTGATAAATAAATTTAAAGAAAGAGACGATATGTTATATTTGAATAGGGGTATTTGTTATAACAGGATGTCAAATTTTTCTTTAGCAGAAAAAGATTTATCAAAAGCTTTATTATTTTATAGGGAAAGCGGAGATGCTTTTTTTGAAAGAGGTTATTCATATTATATGCAAAAAAAATATGCTACTGCGGAAAAGGATTTTGCCAATGCTATAAATTTTTCACCAAAAAACTATAAATTTTACGAATACAGGGCTATGCTTTATTATGATACGAAAAAGTTTACTCAGGCTATAGAATATTTTTCAAAAGCATTAAAATTTAAAGAAGAAGCTGAGATTTATTATAAAAGAGGTTTATGCAATGAAGCTATGAATAATAAAGCTGCCGCCTGCGATGACTATACTAAAGGAGCTGCTTTAGATAGTAAAAATTGTAAGTTGAAAATTAACAAATTATGCAAATAAATTTTTGCTTTTAGATGTTAGTTAATAAAATATTATTAATTTTGTTGCTTAATTTATAACTAATTTTTTTTATGAAAAGGTTCATTTTTATAATGTGTTTTGCTTATTTAGCAATTAATTTACAAGCTCAGCCTTATATTTTATCTATTGGTAAAATTGGAGCTAATCCGGGGGACGATGTTCTTGTTCCTGTTGAAGTTTCAGGCTTTAATAACCTTGCAGCAATTGGGTTTTATATTATCTGGGATACCACTGTACTTAAATTCGATACTCTTAAAAATATTAATCCCTTGCTAAAAGCCGATTTAAGTTATAATATGGTTCTTGATACATTTAAAGTAGTTTGGATGAATTGGGGTGCAACAGGTATTGATATTGGGGAAGCAAAGTTATTTGATATGAAATTCAAATATCTTGGGGGTGAAACTGCTATTAAAATAGATTCAACCAAATCAATGGTCGCTGATTCGGATTATGAAACTCTTAATGTGATTTATAATACAGGCAAAGTTGATGATGTGAACGTTGGGATAATGGATTCTCAATACGATATGACCTATAATATATATCCCAATCCTTCAGATGGAAAATTCAATATAATAAATGATAGTCGTTATCCGATAAAAGAAATTTCAATTTTTAATTTAAACGGACAGGAAATTTTAAGACAAATGATTAATGATAATACTAAAAGTATTATCCCCGTCAATTTAAAGGCAACAAGTTCAAATATATATCTTTTACGTATTTTGACAAATGAAAGAGCTATTTATAAAAAGATTATTTTAAATTAACTTGTTATTTTTTTAGAACTACCGGGAACGAAGGGAGGACACTTCGCCTATTTATTTTATATTAACTTAAATAATTAAATTATGGCTAAACCCAATGAAATAGGAGAATCCAAGAGTATAAACATCTTGGGTGAAGAAACAACTGTTAAAGGGGATATTACATTGAACGGAGATATCAGAATTGATGGTACACTCATAGGTTCAGTAACTTCCAAAGGAAAATTAATTATAGGATCTTCTGGCAAAGTGGAAGGAGAGATAAATTGTCAAAATGGCGATTTCTCCGGGTTTATTAAAGCTAAGGTCAGGGTTAATGAATTGTTACAGCTTAAAGCTACTGCCAAATTAGTAGGTGATATTTTTACTAATAAATTAGCTATTGAACCAGGGGCTAAATTTACTGGAACCTGTAATATGGATGGAATACCTCCTACAACTATAATAAAAGAGGATAAGCCCCAGGAAAAAAATGAACCAGTCAGACAAAAAACAGCCATACCCTGATTTTACAAAATATAGTTCTTTAGCATTTCAAATGCTGATTATTATATTTTTGGGTGTTTTTTCCGGGTATAAATTAGATAAATACCTTAATTTTAAATTTCCACTTTTCACTCTTCTTTTTAGCTTTCTTTCAATTACTTTAGCTATATATATGGGTATTAAGGATTTTATAAAAAAGAAATAAAAGTTAGCTCTATAATAAAATTAATGAAAATTAAATTTGTAAAATTTTTTAAAAGGCTTTCAATTTATACCTTATTAATAATAGT
>JAGODS010000356.1 GCA_017998135.1 Bacteroidales bacterium | reverse complement strand
AAATAATTTCAGAGAGGCTTCCTGAGAATTAATCAGAGCATTTAAAGGATAAACGATAATTGCTTTAATTCCCTTTTTATCTGGATTATTGAAAAGATAGCCGAATATAGCAGAAATATATGTCAGGCTCTTACCTGAACCTGTTCCTGATGTGATGATAAAACCTTCTCCGCTATTGCCTTTTTTTATTGCTTCTGCCTGATGTTTATATATAGACCAGGTTTTACCTGTATCATCATAAAAAATATTATTAAATTCATTTATCAAATCACCATTTTTAACCAAATCATCGACAGATCCGGCTAATTCAAATGAAGGGTTGAATTGAATTAAAGGTTCAGGATAAAGCCTGCCTGAATCAAACTCTTCATTTACCTTTTCCCTGATTCTACTGTCAGAAATATTAATGAAACTATCAATATATAACTTATAATCAGTAAGTATTTCCTTATGTAAATCAAATATGTTTTTCATTTAATAATTATTATTTCTTGCTTACATTAGATATTAATTAAAATCTAAAATAATACTTTATAGCAATTATATGATTAGCAAAATAAAAAAAGAAAATCTATATTGGGCAAAAATAAATTATTTTTTATATAATTTAATAGAAAAATATATACTTTTTATTAAAGCTTTATTAATCAACCGATTTAATTTTCTATTGATATTAATTCCTTACAGGAAAAATTATAAATATTATAAAAGTTAATAAATTAATCATACTTTAATATATTAGAGCACTTTAAAATACAAAATTTAACCGCTAAGAATTTTATTTATAAACCGAAGACAAATTTTTTAGAGACGCCCTCAATTTAAAAGGTGCTTATGAAGTCGCTTCACTTAGTTATGCGCAATCTTGAATCAATTTAAAATTGGGTAAAATTGCATAGATTTAATCTGGTCAAAAACTTACGAGGGATTTGACGACTTTAAAATTTTAATGTTTTAGTTTATAATCAAAATTTAATTAAAATTATCAGGAATAAATTTTTTCAATCAGGTCTTTATACCTGTCAAAGATTACCGAACGTTTTAGTTTGAGTGTTGGCGTAAGTTCGCCTCCCGCAATAGTCCATTCTTTATCAACTAATTCAAATTTGATTATCTTTTCCGCATCTCCAAGTTTGTTGTTAAAAATAGCTATTTCCTTTTTAAAACGTTGAAGCACTAAGGGATTTTTAATCATTTCCATATCAGTAGTGTAATTAAGATTTTTATTTAAACTCCAGGAACGTAAATCATTAAAATCAGGCACTATTAATGCAGCGGCAAACTTCCTGTTTTCCCCTACTACCATTATATTATCTATAAAAAGCGACTCTTTAAATATATTTTCTATAACTTGCGGAA
This sequence comes from Bacteroidales bacterium, assembly GCA_017998135.1. Taxonomy (GTDB): domain Bacteria; phylum Bacteroidota; class Bacteroidia; order Bacteroidales; family JAGODS01; genus JAGODS01. Next base: position 1,523 of record JAGODS010000356.1, on the reverse strand, counting down.
CTATATATTTACCATGCGAAGTTTTAAAAAGGTCTTTTTTGCGTCCTGTTATTTTTAATAATTTTCCATCAACAAACTCTCCTAAATCGCCTGTATGCAGCCATCCTTCGCTATCAATACTTTTTCTTGTCTGTTCTTCATCTTTATAATAGCCCTTCATCAAACTAACTCCTTTAACTAAAATCTCACCATCTTCGGCTATTTTAACCTCTACATCTTTAATCACAGGTCCAACTGTGCCAAATTTAATTCCACCCGGCTCATAATTATTAACTGCTATAACGGGTGCTGTCTCAGTCATTCCATAGCCTTCAAGTATATTAATTCCTGCTGCCCAGAAAAATCTGCTAAAAACAGGTTGCAATGAGGCGCCGCCTGAGACCAAAAGTTTAAGATTACCTCCTAAGGCTTCACGCCATTTACTATAGACCAATTTATCCGCTATTTTCCTTTTAAATTCATAAATTGTTCCATTCTTTCCATCTAATTCATAACTTTCTGCAAGTTTTACCGCCCAGAAAAATATTGTCTTCTTTATTTTAGGTAGTTTTCTTCCTGTTGATAATATTTTATAATGTATTTTATCTATAAAACGAGGCACTGCAGTCATTATATCAGGTTTGACCTCTTTTATATTTTCACTTACCGTTCCGAGATTTTCAGCATAATAAACACTTATTCCCAAATAAAGATATAAATAATTACACATCTTCTCATAAGCGTGGCACATTGGAAGAAAACTCAATGCTTTGTTTCCTAATCCCATATTTCTTGGAACTGAAGAACAGGTAATAAAATTACTAATCAGATTATTATGAGTAAGCATCACACCTTTGGGAAAACCGGTTGTGCCTGACGTATATATTATTAATGCCACATCGTTAGACTTTACAGAAGTTTTTATTATTTCCAGTTCCTCTTTCTGCCTGTTTTCATTACCTAAGTTAATTAGTTCATCAAAAGTAGCATAATTATTTATTTTTTTAAAACAAAATACATATTTTATATTGTTTATTCCATCAAGCACGCTTTTAATCTTTTTATAAATCTCCTCATCAGAAAAAATAAGGATTTTAGCATCTGAGTGTTCTAAAATAAATTTATAATCTGATTCGCTTATAGTAGGATAAACAGGGACGTGAATCGCACCTGCCTGTAATATTCCCATTTCAACACAATTCATCTCAGGGCGGTTATTAGATATAGTTGCAATTTTATCGCCCTTTTCAATTCCTAACTTCATAAAGGCATAACTAAGCGTATCCGACATTTCTATATACTTTTCGGTACTATAAGTATGCCATTTACCTTCTATCTTTCCTGCCAAAGCTACCTCTTGATTATATTTCTCTTTCAAATATGGTAATAAATCAAATATCCTTGTTATAGCCATAATTTTTAATATTTTTAGCAAATATATATAATAATTAGCATATAATAATTTTTAACTTTATATCCTTATTATACTAAACTGATTAATTCACAAACTTAATCTAAATTAGTGAATCTTAGTGCTCTTAGTG
>JAGODS010000355.1 GCA_017998135.1 Bacteroidales bacterium | reverse complement strand
AAAATTGCTGAGAAAATACCTTATTCTAAAATTGTATATAAATCTGGTGCTGATACTCCTATTGACTTTAATCTCACTTTTAATTTTGAAACGTCTGATTCTGCAACAACCGCTTCGGTTATCTCTTTTTCAGGCAATCTTAATTCTATGCTTAAAATGATGCTGACAAACCCTTTACAAAACTTTGTAAATATACTAAATCAAAAACTTAAAGAGTTTTTTAATAAAAACTGATAACTGCCCCTTGTTTACAACATCTGCCCTAATATTATATCAGTACTTTGCTTGCTTTGCGGTCGAAATCAGTATCAATACTTAATATTATATTTCTGCAAAATCATTTATTATATCTCTGTGGACTATATGTAACGACCTATTGATAATCTTATAAATAATATTATTGTGAAAAAACTCTGCGCCTTCTTTGTTTAATTCAGTGTATAAATTATAAAATCCCCGACTTTATAGATGGACGAAAATTAATGAATTTTTATTTTGTTCTCGGGCTTTAATACATCAGGTTATAACCAATGAAACGGGTTGTGACCAGTTTGATGTTCCTGTTTTTAATATAGCTCTAAAGCGAAAATAGACCAAAGAAGCTGGCTTTAACCCGCTTAATATTGTTGTACTTATTATTGTAGTCTGCAGGTCAGTCCAGTTTATTGCATCATCGCTTTTCTGCCATTGGTAAGCGCCCGAATCTTTAGCAGCTTTAGCAATTAACTTAACTACACCTGATTTTTCACCTTGCAAAGCTTTCAAATCAGGTTTTATTCTAACTCCGTACAGTTTCACCTCAAAACCTGCATTCTCTATAATAATAATGGCTTGCATTCCCATAGCCTTATCTGCAAGTATTTGGACATATTGCTGCAAAGTATGCACATTATCAAGCACCTGGTCATAAGCTTTATCTCTTAGTGCAGCGCCTCCCCTTACACGTGTACTTGCCAGCGCTGCCGCTTTTTCAAGCGCTGTAATATTTTTATTAAATGTTGCCAAATCCGGCTGCGGGTCAGGATATAAAGAGGGTTTATTTTCTATTTTATATGCTATACTCTTCATTTTCTGAATAAACAAAGCAATACTTTTTATTTTATCAATATTAAGGACAGCAAGAAATCTTTGATTAGAGGCGCCTTCTGCAAAATAATATGTTTTAGCGTTCTCAAAGATTCCTTCTCCGGGATTACCAATAATAGGAACACCTGAATCTGACGTCCCTGCATAATAATTATCTCCTAAATTTTTTAGTGCAGAAGGATTAATAAACATCACAGCTTTAACCTGCCCGACAAGCTGCCAGTTAGCCGACTGTAACTCCCAAAATCTGCCCCTTTCATCCACTTTAACAGGCAAATCATAAGGCGGGAGTATCTGTATTTCACCTATCAACTTATAAGCTTTCTTTGTTATAATAAAACCCTCAAGATCTAACATAAAAATTTGTCCGCTCGTATATACAAAATCTCCATTTGCTCTTTTTACCTGTAGATAGTAACCTTCTGATATAGTAATCTGTATATACATTTTTTTATTAATAAAAAAGGATACTATTATAAATGGTTCATATTTACAAAATGTGAACCATTTTCTATATCTCAATGTAAAATTGCGTAATATTTTTGTAAATTTTCCGCCTCAATAGATATATACTAAATAATAGTATCCTTTTAAGAATAATACAAATTAAACAACAATCAAAGAAATTGATTGGCTCCATCTACTCGTTCCAGCTTTGGTTACAGTCCTATACTTGAAGAAATAATTAGAGCCTTTTGTTAAGCCGCTAACACGTTGTTTAGCTACTAAAGTAGTTTCCAAATCAGTCCATACTTCTCCGTCCTGGCTTATTCTCCATTCATAAGCGGCATCAGTGCCAGCAGATTTAGCTGCTAATTCAACTATTCCGGACAAATCGGTATTTTTAGCTTCAAATTCTGGTTTAATATAAACTCCTCTCATTTTGAGGTCAAAGCCGCTATTTAAAATAATAGCTTTAGCATCGTCTTCATCTGCGGCATTATCCGCAAGAATCTGTACGTAGGATTGCAAATTATGTACATTATCATTTACCAGATCATAAGCCTGGTCTCTGAGAGCAGCGCTTCCTGTTACTTTTGTGCTTGCAACGGCTTCAGCAGCTTCTAAAGCGTCTATGTTAGCATCAAAAATGTCTAAGGAAGGCGAAGGAGTAGCATACAATTCCGGATGATTTCTCATATTAAGAGAAATATTCCGCATCTTGGCTATGAAAATAGCCAATACCCGCAACAACTTAATATGAAGCGCTGCGAGTGGTCTTCTATTCGATTTTGCCATAATTAAAAAAATTTAATAATTGTATTTTTTTAAAACGATATTATGTTATATAAATTGTTAATAAATTTAATAAATTTTAATGATATATATCAATATTTCATTACAAACGCATAATTTTATTTATATACTAATTATATATTATTTAATTAAAATTTCATTTAATTTATTATCAACAATATTATACATCATCATAAAACCTATTTATAAACACCAAAATAATCAAATATTTTGCCTGCATATCTTTTATAAACCTTTTAAGATTAAATAATTTTGTGGTATTATAAACTCTCTACCTATTTACATATTATAAAAAAAACTTTAAGAAGGCTTAAGAGCAGTGGACGAGGGCACTGGGGCAGTGGACGAGAGCAAAAAAGCAGTGGACAAGGGCATTAAAACAGTGGACGAGGGCATTGGAACAGTGGACGAGGTCATTGGAGCAGTGGACAAGGGCACTAGAGCAGTGGACGAGGGCATTGGAGCAGTGGACAAGGGCACTAGAGCAGTGGACAAGGGCACTAAAACAGTGGACGAGGGCATTAGAGCTTTTTTGTCAGTTTTATA
>JAGODS010000354.1 GCA_017998135.1 Bacteroidales bacterium | reverse complement strand
CTCTGTAAGCATTTATCCCAACCCTGCAACAACTCAAATTATTATTAACTCTCCTGATTTGCAAATTATTAAAAGCGAATTGTTTGATTACACAGGTCGTATGCTTGTACAACAACAGCAAGGGAATAATGCTTCTGTGATAAATACTTCCTCATTATCAAACGGTTATTATTTCATAAAAATATATACTGCAAAAGGTAATGTTATTAAGAATTTTATTAAAAACTAATAAAATTCAGCCTTATATTAATTAATTAACAATAATTACAAATAAACTAAATTTTAATGATAACCAACGAACAAATAAAGAGTCTTGAAAAGCGTATTGAAGCGCTTAGGAGGTATCTTTGACATTGATGCTAAATTAAATCAAATTAAAGAAGATGAGCTGACTACCCAGCAACCTGAATTTTGGAATGACCCTAAAAAAGCAGAACTATTACTTAAAAAAATTAATCTTAAAAAAACCTGGACCAAAGCATTTGAAAACATTACAGGTGCTTATGAAGATTTACTTGTATTAGTGGACTTTTTCTCACAGAATGAAGCAACAGAAGAAGAAGTGATTACCCATTTTGAAGCAACAACAAAAGCAATAGAAGAACTGGAATTAAAAAAGATGTTAGGTGCCGAAGAGGATGTTTTGGGAGCTATTCTAAATATTAATTCAGGTGCAGGTGGAACTGAAAGTCAGGATTGGGCTTCAATGTTAATGCGCTTATATCTGCGTTGGGGTGAAAAGCATAATATGAAAATAAAAGAATTGGATTTACAGGAAGGTGATATAGCAGGTATAAAATCGGTTTCTCTTGAATTTGAAGGAGAGTTCGCTTTCGGTTATCTCAAAGGTGAAAGTGGAGTCCATCGTTTAGTCCGATTATCTCCATTTGATGCCAATCACAAACGCCATACTTCTTTTGCATCTGTCTATGCTTATCCTGTTATTGATGATAATATAGATATAGTAATCAATCCGTCAGATATTAGTTGGGACACCTTTCGTTCAAGCGGTCCTGGCGGACAGAATGTTAATAAAGTTGAAACTGCTGTCAGATTGAGGCATTTGCCTTCGGGGATTATTGTAGAATGCCAGGTAACCCGCTCTCAGGGACAGAACCGTGAAAAAGCTATGCAGATGCTTAAATCTCAACTTTATGATATTGAACTTCGTAAAAAGAAAGAAGCTGCTGCCAAACTTGAAGAATCTAAAAAACGAATAGAATGGGGCTCACAAATCAGAAACTATGTTATGCAGCCCTATAGGTTGGTTAAAGACTTAAGAACCGGTGTGGAAACTTCAGATGTGCAAGCTGTAATGGACGGAGATATTGACGAATTTATTAAATCATATTTAATTCAATTCGGTGAAGGATAATTATTGGGTATCCATAAATTCAAAATGTCCTAATCCGGTTAATTTATGAATTACTATAACTCGTTATTTATCTCTGCGTTTATCTGCGTTATCTGCGGGAACTATTTGTTTCTTTGCGGTTAAGAAATTTAATTTGCAAAATGTGAAACATTTAAACCGTTTATATCATAATTCTGCAATTTAACAAATCTGCAATGCAACATATCAAAATATCAGTTTTTTTACTTTTAACTTTTCTTATTACTGTTAAAGCACAATGCCAGCAGGATAGCATAAGAAAAGAAAAATTAAAAGCAGTTATTATTACTGATTTTGTTGCATATAGCGGTTCTATGACAGGTCTTTATAATTTATGGTATAAAGATTATGCTGTTTCAAAATTTCATCTTTTTAATGATAATAATGAATGGTTGTTGATGGATAAATCGGGGCATTTTATGACAGCCTATTATTTAAGTAAAGTCAGTTACGACATAAACAGGTGGGCAAGAATAGATAAGAAAAAAGCTGTTCTGTTTGGTAGTGGCTTATCCTTTATATATCTCAGTACAATTGAGGTATTTGACGGTTTTTCAACAGGCTGGGGTTTTTCACTTGGCGATATGATAGCTAACACAAGTGGTATAGGGTTATTTACTATTCAACAAATTTTATGGGATAAACAAAAACTTAAATTAAAATGGTCTTTTCATAAAACAAAATATCCTTCTTACAGACCTGACTTATTAGGAAATACATTTAGCGAAAGAACATTAAAGGATTATAATGGTCAGACCTATTGGTTATCAGGCAATATAGCATCTTTATTTAACACAGGTTATGGCTTCCCAAAATGGCTTAATATAGCAATAGGTTATGGTGCTGACGGAATGTTGGGAGGAAATAATAATCCTGTAAATTTACCATATTTTAAAAGACAAAGTCAGTTTTATATCGCTCCTGATATTGATTTATCAGAGATAAAAACCGGTAATGAAAATATTGACCTTTTATTAAAAATACTTAATTTTATTAAAATACCTTTGCCTGCTGCTGAATTTAACAGTTCAGGAAAAAGCAGTTTATATTGGTTGTATTTTTAAACAAATAAATTCAATAATTCCGATTATATCTCCCTCTCGTCAGACAAATAGAAGGCTTGGATGAAATTAAACAATTCTCTTATTGATTGCTATTTTTTTTGGATTCTAAAATATTATATATTAACTCAAACAACCAGTATAAAAAGTAAAATAACAAAAATACAAGAATAAAAATCTTCTGATTATAAGGCTTAAAAACAAATAAAACAAAAAACAAAACTCCTGTATATGTTACAAGTTTTATCATCGTAATCGCCATATAAAGCGAGGTAAACATAGCAAATTTCTTTTGTGCAGTGAATAAAAGTAAAAAATAAAAAAATAAGCTGGAAAGATAAAAAAATAATAAAAGCATTAAGTATTTGTGAGATAAATATATTTTATTAAAAGCAAAATGAAAAATAGTAAAAATTACTATTATTAATAAGGTATAAAT
>JAGODS010000353.1 GCA_017998135.1 Bacteroidales bacterium | reverse complement strand
ACTAAAAACCTGCCGCATTTACCCGGCGGCAAGAAACTTATTTATACAGGTATTGATCTTGAACTTACAGCTCTTGCCGATTTTGAAGAAAAAGCTCTAAATAACCCTCTTTTCAGAACCCTTGCTGAAATAACCAAAACTAATAACAACCTTTGGTCTGTTGAAGCAGAAGAATTTCTTCTAAAGCATTTTTAAACACTATAAACGCTCCTTATTTTTAACCCTCTCTTTTTTTTGAAGAGAGGGTTAAATAAGGATTAATAATTTTCCTGGCGTATATTTAAATCTCTATAAAACTTGCTGAATTCAAGTCACAAATGCAACTTTATTGTTAATATTTATTATTAGGTCTTTTTACCGTGAAAATCTATGTTTGATTATATGAATACAGAACCAACAGATAATAAAAATTTTGTATTTATAGAAACAAACACAAATGGGGATGATGTGCGAAGTTATTTGGAAATAAAATATATATAATTATGCAAGCAGACAGCAAAGCAATATTACAATAATTATTCCAATGATATAACCTTTAATAAATCCAAATAAGATTCCAAGAACAGATTTCATAATAAAAATTTTTTGCAAAAATAATAAAAAAAATAATACATAACATAGGAGAAACAAAAATTTTTGTAATAAAAATATTAGGGTTTGAAGAAAGTCTGAGGCTTAAAAAAATAATTACTTTTGTTCATTGTAGTTAAATTTTGTGATTAAACTAAAACTAAAACTAAAACTAAAGGAGTTTGATATTATTTCAAACTCCTTTTATTTTTTTTATCGGATAATAATGATTAAAAATAATAAAAAATGGAAGCATATTTATTGAGGTCTTCGCCGTCATCAAGCAGTCTGTTAAGGTAGTCATAAATTGAAACATCAGTGTAATTATAAGGCTCTATTAGGGCATATTTACTCTCCCACGGATAAAACCTAAATAATCTTTGTCCTGTTTTGAGTATCATAATAATCTCGTGGTCTTGCCATGCTCTAAGATGCGATTTGCCAAGTCTGGGTAAATTAAACACAGGTTCGTCAGTTCTAACTACACCAGAGAGCAAACGTCCTTCTTCTTTACGTTCCTGTTCTAATCTGGAAATAGGCACCCTGAAATCCAAGGTTTCATTCTTGCCTTTAGTGTTAAAGGTATAGTAAGGATCTATGCCGCAAAGTTTGAGAGTTGCTCTGAGAAGGCTGGTTTCGAAGCGTTTACTGTTGTAGTAAGTGAATACCTGCTGGTTGTAAATTGAAATTCCTTTTTTTCTGATTTTTTGTATTGCAGAAACTGTATCAGGGTTAAGTTCGGTGGGATGAATAAAATGTGTAATAATACATATTTCTCTTTTACCAGGTATATTAAGTTGTTCGATAAGATCTAAGAATGCAGTTGTAATCCTTTGAGGCATAGTAACGAGAACCCTGGTACCGATTCTGATTCTTTCAATATGATTTATAGCAGCAAGTTTTGTAATAACAGATCCAATGATATCGTCAGGCAAAGTAAGAGGGTCGCCGCCAGTAACGAGCACTTCTTTAATATTTTGATTATCTGCAATCCATTCAATAGCCTTGTCAATAATTTTTGAGGAGTAACTAACTTCTTTAATGGCTTTGATTTCCCAGTTACGTTGGCAATAAACGCAGATTTGTGGACAGGAAAGGAAAGGTTTAAGAATAACGATATGCGGATACCTTCGAGTTATACCTTTAATTGGGCTTGTAGATTTTTCGTCCATAAAGTCAACTTGAGTAATATCATTATCAAGCAGGTCTATAGTGTTGCAATATTTAAGAGAAGGCATAACTAAAGCTCTGATAGCAGCGTCATAAGTTCGGCTGTTAGCGAAATCAAACAAAGAAAGATAATGAGGAGTGATATGGAAGGGGATTTTTAATTCTGATGCTTTAAGAATAGCGGCTTTTTCGTTATCTGACAGCAGTTTGAGTTCAAATAGGATTTGGTAGGTTTTAATAACATTTTTAAGTTGCCATGCATGGTTATCCCAGTCTTTTTGAGATGCATTGAAATATTTAAGAATAGTATGCTTATTTTTTTCTCTTGCAGCTATTAAATCCTTGTCAAGGCCAGTTTTAAATTTTAAATAATTATTTTCAATTTTTCTTGCATATCCGTCAAGCATTTCCGACCTTGAGAGGGCTGCATCACGTCCTTCAATTTGCATAAATTCGGGTATGGATTTGTTGGAAAAAAAATCGGAAGTACAGTTTATACCTTTAAAAAGATGAATAAATTCTAATAAAAAGCCTGAAGATATATTTTTATGATTTATTTTTTTCTTAGCAATTTTATAAAGTAAACCAAGTGCAGAAAAGTTTGAAATTTTCTCGTTTTCAGTACGTAAAATATTTTTCATCACCCTTATACATTCTTTGGCATTATTCTTTTCAGGTAATGAAATCTCAAGATCGTAATGGTCGGAATAAATATTATATAAACTACATTCTTTAAAATTAAGATAGGAAACCAGATTTTTTCTTGCGGCTATTTTATCTTTTGATTTCCTGAGAAGTCTGAAAATATTAATATCAGATTTCCATAATAATTCAATTAATTTATTATTATCATACTTTATAACTTCATTCAAATTTATTTTATTCATAATATTATTAACGAACTTATTTTTTGAATATTGCCGTTGTTTATTTTAACTATGAGTCCTATATTAATAATAATTACTAAAATACTTAAATTCAAATTCAAATTAAATTTAAAATTAACTCATAACCAATGCACCTTTGGGTTAAAAAATAAATTAACTTTAAATTCATAATTTTTTATAATTCAACCCTGTAAAAAAGTTCTTGTCCCGGGGCGAGCCAATGTTTTAAATATAACCCTTTATCGGTCTTTTCAGGTGGGTCAGCGGTGAAATAG
>JAGODS010000352.1 GCA_017998135.1 Bacteroidales bacterium | reverse complement strand
CCCAATTATCGCTGTATCTGAAACTACTGGAAGACGAAACAACAGCCACAGCCAATGAAATGATGGTCTTGTTTCATGAAAAGATACTGCCTGATATGTCAAAAAATATCATCTGCGGAAACTCATTGATAGGAACCGATATATTAACTGACAGTTTAATAACAGGCGAAGAAGAACGCAAACTAAACCCTTTGAATTTCGAAACAGCCTTCCCCGAAGTGTTTAAAGATAAAAAAGAACAGGGCTATATTTTTGTTCCTGATATTGGGATAGATGAAGAACAGGATACAGATACAGACACTGCAAACGAACCGATGATACCTTATAAAAAAAGATATAAAGGAGGCTTTGATGCAATTATTGGTAATCCGCCCTATGTTAGAATTCATTTGATTGATAAAATAATAGTAAATTATTTTAATAAAAATTTTAATGTTGCTAAAGGCCAGTTTGATTTATATTCAATTTTTATTGAAAAAGCTATAAATTTATTAAAAGATAGTGGAAAATTTGGTTATATTATTCCAAGATTTATTAAATTCAATTTAGATAGTGAATTTGTTAGAAAATTTTTATTAGAATATACTTTAGATTCATTAACTGAAACAGGAAAAGCATTTGAAGAGGCAAATACAGAATGTATCATATCAATATTAACTAAAAAGAAAAGTAATATAAATGATAAATTATATATAAATGAATATTATCCTCAAACTAGTATTTCAAATATTAAAATAATAAATCAAAATTTTTTTAAAAAATTACCTTCTTATATTTTTAATACAATTATTAGTTATAATGAATATGATATAATTGCCAAAATACAAAGCAATTCTTATAAACTTGAAGAAGTTGCTAAAGTAAAAAGAGGAATGGAAATTGGGAAAGCTTTTATTAGAAATACAAATCAGGGTGATTATAAAACTTTATTGGGAGAAGAAGTAAATAGATATAATTTTGTATTTAAAAACACATATTGTAATCAAAACAAAGAAATAATAAGGTTAAAAGGATTTGCCGAAAATGATAAGGTTTTAATTAGAAGGGTTGCTACTAAATTAATTGCAACTTATGATGAAAGTAATTGTTATTTTATCAAAAATTTGTATGGACTTAAATCAGATAATATTAATTTAAAATATCTATTAGGGTTAATTAATTCTTCACTTTTGAGTTTTTTTTTAATAAAATATTATACTACCAAAAAAGAAGAAATTTTTCCGGAAATACAAGTTTATCAGCTAAATGGATTGCCAATTAAAAAAATAGATTTCCAAAATAAAATAGAAAAAGACAAACACGACAAATTAGTTCAATTAGTTGAACAAATGATAAATGCAAAAAAGCAACTTCAAAGCGCTAAAACCGAAAGAGATAAATCATATTTTGAATTACGCTGCATAGATTTGGATAGGCAAATTGATATGATCGTCTATGAACTTTACGATTTGACACCAGATGAAATTGATATTGTTGAAGGGAGATAAATAAATTAATTTACTTTTGTAGTTTATAAAATTAATAAATATATTTTGAGATCAAACATAAAAAGCAATTATATATTTTTTTGATATACTTAAAGAAAAAGATTTGCAGAAATTAAAAAGATTAATAGAACATAAAACTAAACAGGGTTTTAAAACGTATTAGATATAAATATAAATATACAGAGATAAAATGCATATAAATAAAAATATTGCTATAAGTGAAACGGGATTTGTCTTTAACCCTCTGACAGGCGACTCTTTCAGTACCAATAAAGTAGGACAGGAAATTTTACGAAAGATGCAGGATGAAATTAATGAAAAAGAATTGACGGAGTTTGTCATAAAAGCTTTTTCTGTTGATAGGAATACTGTCGAAAAAGACCTTAATGATTTTATACTTATGTTGAAAAGTTATCAAATATTAATTGAGGATGAAAAAGCCTAAGATTACAATAGCTGTAACCGGACTTAACAATATTGATTCTCCTGGACCCGGTATTCCTGTGATTAGAGCTTTAAAAGAAAGCAAATTTTTTGAAGCCAGAATAATAGGATTAAGTTATGAAAGTCTTGAACCTGGAATATTTATGCACGATCTGGTTGATAAATCATATCAGATACCTATGCCTTCGGCTGGCACACAACCACTGTTAAACAGAATAGTTTATATTAATAAGCAGGAAAATATAGATGTTATTATTCCCAATTTTGATGCCGAACTGCATAATTTTATTAGGATAGCAGCTAAATTAAAGGAAGAACATAAAATAGCAAGTTTTTTACCAAGCCAGGAGCAATTTGATTCAAGACATAAATCTCAGCTTTTTGGATTTGGCGAAAAATGTGGGATTAAAGTGCCTATGGCTTCAATGGTAAATACGCCTACAGATATATATAATCTTAATAAAAAATATGTATATCCTATTGTGGTCAAGGGCAAATATTATGATGCTAAGATAGCAGCCACTCCGGAACAGGCAGTTGAATATTTTTACAAGATTTCTGCTAAATGGGGCTTACCTATAATAATACAGGAATTTGTTGCAGGTAATGAAGTGAATGTAACAGCATTAGGCGATGGCAAGGGTAATTGTATCGGGGCAGTGCCGATGCGAAAATTATATATAACGGATAAAGGCAAAGCCTGGTCGGGCATTGCACTTGATGATCCCAAATTGGTAGATATAGCAAAAAGGGTAATAAGCAAAAGCAAATGGCGTGGGGGGTGCGAATTGGAGTTTATCAAATCTAATAAAGGAGAATACTACCTTTTGGAGATGAATCCGCGTTTTCCTGCCTGGGTTTATCTTGCAGTAGGTTGCGGGCAAAATCATCCGGCAGCACTTGTATGTATGGCTTTGGGCAAAGAGATTAAACCTTTTAAAAAATATGATGTTGGCAAAATGTTTATTCGCTATAGCTA
>JAGODS010000351.1 GCA_017998135.1 Bacteroidales bacterium | reverse complement strand
AATATATTTACCTGTCATCGGGTATTTTCTATTTTAGTATAAACTGCATCTCAGATTCGGGCACCGCTTTTCGCCCTAAGTTGAGAGCATAAATCAAGTGTTTATCTAACCTTAATCAAGCGTTAATAATTAACGCTTGATTAAGGGATGTTAAATGATAGATTGATGGCTTTAGGAAAGGTATATAGGAGACAGCTATATTAGGATGATATGGTATAAGTGATTGCTAAAGTTGGTATAATACTGCCTCAATAGGGAAATTATCGCAATATTTCTAAGCTGTTACTTTGATACTTCCAATAGTAATTGAAACTTATAGTTATCATATAGGAATGAATACTTTAGGGAGATGTTTTTCCCCTTTATCACCTAAGCTTATAGAATAAAAACTTGACTTGGATTGAAAAACTGGAAATAATGCAATTTGCAATATGCCTTAACATAGATTATGAGAAACGAGGGATATTAGATTCCCTAAACGAACCGGAGAAAAAACGCGTTGGAATTTACACCAGCATTTGGGAATCAAATTATATAGCAATTAACTATCTATTGTATTTGATTTTTTGTTTTCTTTATCAATAAAATAAAGAAGAGTACTTCTGGTACTAATGGAAATATCGGAAACAGCTTTTATTAATTCAGATATAATATAGATTGATATTAATAAATAAATACCCACTATTATTGATATTACGCTAATGTACCAAGTGTCAATATCAATAAATAGAAGAGAAATAATTATACAAGCAGCAAACATTATCCAAGCAATAACTTTAAGTATGTTTGCCATTTTCACTAATACTGGGTAACATACAGGATAATATAGTGATTTTAACTCAATTGAATTATCTTTAATCGATGCAATAGTATGGCTATTAAAGTTTAACTCTTTATTTTCCTCTTTTTCTTGAGATTTCTTTTTCTCTTTAAATTGAGATATGGTTTTTACTATAATCATAATAAGAATGAAAAGAAAAATAGCACCGATAAATATGTTAAGCCCGTTCATAATAAACTCCTTTAAATATCATAATCTCATTGTTTTTTGAGATAAGAATTATGTCAATCAAATTATATATTTCAGATCCCCCTATTTTTAAAACAGGGTAGTTTAAATTGTTGAGAATCAGCCCATTTACTTTTATATATATAGATGTCTTTCTTTATTACATTACTAAACAATCGGACACTACATTAGTAATTAAACAATGAACGATGCGGTTTATTGCTTACCATAATTTATTTGGATAGAGTATTAAATTAGGGGAAAAAGCTAAATAATTTTGGTGATATATAAGCTTTTATGAAAAAAACCTTGACATTAATTGACAAACTGGAAATAAGATAAATTATAGATTGTGAGAAACGAGGGATATTAGATTCCTTCAAATAACCTGAGAAACAATGAGTTAGAATGGACACCACTTTTTAGGACATCTCAGAGAAAACTAATCCTAAAGAAGGTTTGATATGGTGTTTCAAGATTACTTAATAACATTAGTGAATTATTGGCTTTGCTTAAAAGCAAAGATTATTAGCATATAATAAGATAAAGAGGAGTATAATATGGATTTAACTATTGATATTAGGTTTAGTGTCAGTATGCCCGAATCTGAAAAAGAAGATTTGTTAAATTACTTGGGCATTGAAAATGACACCCTTAATGATTCACTTACCAAGTTAGCCAAAGCTTCAATTGAAGAATATATTTTAATGCTTGCTGGTAACCCGATGTTCTCAAAAGCAGACGAAATCAAGCAGCTACGTCTTTTCTTAATTATCTGTAATTATTTTGATGAAGGATTGCCAACGGTTCAACAGATATCTTCTATGTTTCATATAACAGATACAGCATCAAATACTCTATTAAAGAATGTTCTCTCTAAATACAGTAAAGATTTAGAAGATAGGTTGAATCAATATATTTCCAAGATGTTAGATAATGCAGAACCCCGGGATAAAAAAAAGATTATGGTTTGTACTTCCCCAGAAATTATGGCAAGAATGAATCAAAAGCTAAGCACTGAAGCCCCTAGTTTAAAAAAAGTAAATAAAGTATTCGGATCCGCTGGGGAAATTGAATGCAGTAAGGATACTTATAATGAACTAAAAAAACTATATGGACCTCAAAATGGGAAGTGATAATATTGAATTAGTATCACTAATATTGGTTATATTAGTATTCTTCCTGGGTAAAATACAACAAGAATATTTAAAATTTGAAAAGTCAGGAACACCTCCAAAAGAACAAAAAAATAAAAGAAAAGAGTGGCATTCAAACAAAATGTCTATTTTCTTTAGAATTTTATTCAGCATCGTCTTTGAAATAGTAATTATAACTGTTTATTCCAGTGTTGTTATTGATGTTTTTTTGAACTATAAATTTTGTTTAAAACATCCAGATATAAATTGCAGCTTATCTGTATTATTCTACTTCTCTGTAATTGCTTTATTGATATATTCTGTTAGTTTAATAATAAAGGTAATAAAAAAACGTTAGCCACTTTTCTTTGTTTACGGTATAAAACATAAAACGCTTTTTTTCTGTTTTAACTCACAATTTTTTCAATTCGGAAAACAGTTAGAGCTTGGTTGTTGGTGAGAAGTTCGTGGGATGGGGTTTTGGGGAAGGCAGGTGAAAATTGTAAGTCAAAACCTTCTGCTGTATGCATTGTGACTTTTCCGAGGGGCTTACGCACCCATCGCTATTTTTGTGTCGCCCTAAAGGGCTTTTGGCAGAGGGCAGAGAGCTGAGAGCTAAGGGTTTTTCGGCCGTTTTTGTATCTCAACCCTCTAAACTTTCTCAACCTTCTAAACCTTATTTTCCGAGGGGCTTACGCACCCATCGCTATTATTGTGACGCCCTAAAGGGCTTTTGGCAGAGGGCTGAGAGCGAAGGGTTTATCC
>JAGODS010000036.1 GCA_017998135.1 Bacteroidales bacterium | reverse complement strand
AAATAATATAACTGTAAATATTTAACTGTAAATCTTCAGTTAAACCAGGCGTACCATATAATCCCGGTATAGCCCAGGGGAAATAAGGACCCAAACCAATCATACCGACAAAGTTTGCAATTATAAGAGTCAGTATCACAAATCCCAATGGTAGTATATAACCACGGCTATAGCTTGCTAAAAAGGCTACAGGGGTAGAGAGTAACAATATAAGAAAAGTAGTTGTAAAATATTTACTTGCATATTGAATGACAATTTCGCTTGACAAATCAGGAAGACCAATGAGCAAACCCATTAATAGTCCTGTAGCAAAAAAAACAAACGAAAGTATAACAGACCAGATAAATATTACAATAAATTTAGAGTAAACTATACAAGTCCGAGAAATAGGTAATGCAAGAATATCTTTTAATGTATGTTCCGAAAACTCTCGACCAAAAACCCAGCTTGCAACAAAACCAATACCTATTAAGCCAACTCCTGCTATTACCTGCATTAGTAAAATCAAATAATTATTCCAGTTTGGTAATCCAAATCTCATCATTGTAGCTTTATTGCCTATCATTCCAAGTTTGCCAGCTATTTCAGGGTGCATTTGAACAAACATAAACAAACCCATCATTGAAGTAATAAACATAAAAAATATTATAGATCCCCAAAAGATTTGAGATTTACGGACTTTAAGAATTTCCACCCAAAGCGTTGCCCGAATGCCTTTCATTTCGCAGCTCCTTTCATACCAATAGTTCTTAAAAAATAAGTTTCCAAATCTTCTTCTTCTACTTTTAACAGAGTAGGCGGGCAGCCGGAACTTACCAATAATGTGGCAATAACATCAGGTTTGCTAACAACCTCTGCATTCATTAATTCTAATCTACCTTCTGCATCTTTTTCAAGCTCATATCCTTTTTCAGATAAAACCGAATGAGCCTTTTCAATATCATTTGCATTTACTAAAAGTCTTTTCCTGCAAAGTATTTCTAATTGGCTTGAGTCAAACTCCTGAATTAACTTACCCTGATGAATAATACCAATTCTTGTTGCAAATTTTGATATTTCACCAAGGATGTGGCTGGAAATAAAAATAGTTACACCCTGATTAATAGCCATGTTGCTTAACAATTCCCTAATTTCATATATACCAGCAGGATCTAATCCATTTGTAGGCTCGTCTAAAATTAGTATTTCGGGGTTATGTATTAATGCTTTAGCTAAACCAAGTCTTTGATTATTACCAAGCGACAAATTTTTAACTTTTCTGTTTGAATATTCTCCCAGATGAAGTTGAGCAATGATATTATCAACTGATTTTTTATCCTTAATTAGATGCAGTCTGCGGAATATTTCAAGATTTTCGTAAACAGTAAGCTCGGGATATGAATACGGTAATTCGACCAAGGAGCCGACTTTTCGCCATAACTCTGTATTATCTGATGAAATCTTTTTATCATTAATATAAGCCGCTCCTGACGTTGGATTTATCATCCCCAGCAGCATACGGATAGTGGTAGTCTTCCCAGCTCCATTAAGACCTAAAAACCCGTATATTTCGCCTTTTCTAACATTTAAAGACATATCTTTAACAGCAAACACATCTTTGTAATGCTTTGAAACATTTTCTGTTCTAATTATATCTGTTATCATTTATCAACTTATTTAACTACTTAATTAGTATTTAGTATCTCATTTTTCTAACAATTCGCTGCTGCTGCTTGTATTGACTATTAGCGTTCGTTTGAAGCAAGTGTCTTTTTACCTTAAGATTAGTTTTAATAATCATTTGGGGGTTATATATTAATTTAAAATTTAACTCCTAAGGAAAGTAATGAAATTTCCAGGTTTTTGCCTTGATAGTTACTGAAACCATAACCAATTTCCAATATAGATACAAAGCCTTTTTCGTTTTCAAATCTTAATGGGCTTAACTGCAAGCCTAATGAAAATACAGGATTTGCAGGTCGCGAACCATCTTCCAGTAAAATTTCTGTTCGGCTACCAAAAATTGATGATATACCTAAATATGCTGCAGGCGCCCATAATCCAATTCTCTTATATCCCAGAGCTAATCTTAATGAAGCCGCATTACCATTTATCCAAAAGAGGTTTAAATCAGTTTTAGCTAAAAAATGCTTATTAATTAGAGCAGACAAACCAATACCTGGTCCAACACCTGTGCTTGTAACTTGTTTTGAGGAATAATACATTGAACCTAATTGAAAATATGGTGCAAAGTTTATTTTTGTTTGAGCTTTAACAACAAAGTTATAAAGCAAACATAAAAATAGGATAAAAAATATTTTTTTCATAGTTGTATTTCTGCCAAAATTGCTAAAGCTGCAGCCACTAATTTTGTATTCATTTTAAGAAAATCCTGATTCAGAGACGAAGGCGTATCGGTTACTTTATGATAATTAGGATTACGAAAATTAGCACCATCAGTAAAGAAAACAGCAGGTAAGCCTTTATACCAGAGTAATCCATGGTCGCTCCTCATAAAAACAGAAGATAAAAAATAAACACCGTCATTAGGTGCTAATATACCGAGCGGGTTTCCGATTTTATTAATATGAGAAAAAGAAATTATCTTTTGGGTTAATTCAATAGAGTTTTTATTTCCAATAACAAATAAATAATTGCCTTTATCAGGGAAATCCATTCCCATTAAGTCTTTCTGGCTACCGGGTTCGTCAGATGAATAAGCAATCAAATCCATTACTATTGCTCCTGTAACATCATTAACATTTCCAGCCTCAATGTATCTGGTGCTTCCTATTGACCCAAATTCTTCCAAATCGAATGCAACAAATCTGATAGTTTTTTTAAATGAGTAATTCTTAGCAGCTCTTGCAATCTCTAACATAGCAGCCACAGCCGAAGTATTATCATCAGCGCCACCATAAAATGCATCTAAATGACAGCCAACCAATATAACAGAATTTGGATTTACGGTGCCTTTATGTTCAGCAACTACATTATAAGCTATTGGGTGTTTTGTTCCACAAACGACCGTATCAACAAGATATCCCATATTACTTAATTCCTGAGCAACAAAACCAACGGCTGCACCTCTTGTCAAATGATCCGAAGGGAAAAGTTCTTTAGGAGGAAAACCTTCATTATTAATAGGAATGTCTTTAATATGTAATTGATGAATTTTTTCGACCAACGGAAAAACATTTTCAGTATTGACCTTTTGAACAAATTCTAATACTTTCTCACTGTTTTCTATTGCAGGTGGTTCTTTAGAACAGGAACAACCTAATGCTATAATAAAACATATTATAAAAGCTTTTTTCATTATAATTATTTTAAAAAATTTTTCTTAATCTTAATAAAGTTGTCTGTGCACGTATTGTTCGTCCAAAATACTTATAATGAGTACCTATATCAAATTCAAGAAAACTGATATTTAATTTTCTTTTCAAATTAAATGACAACACTTCAATATGAGTTGATAAATATAAGTACCCGACATCTTTTAACATAGCTTCACGCGATTCTTTCAATAGGTTCGTAGAACTCTCAAAATCGGCACGTTTTGTAATACCTGTTTCAAATCCAATTACCGGTTGCCATCTTTCAAAATTGTTAATAACAATTCCCCTTACAAAAACTTCCGGTAAAAAAGCACCTAAAGTTGTTCTAAATCCTGATTCAGCTTTATAGTTATTATAAAGTCGTTTGGAAACTAAAACTTCAACACCTTGCGAACTCTTAAAACCATAACCTGATTGATAAATAAGATATGAAAATCCTGTAGAAATTTCAACAGCATTGAGATAGTTAAGTTTTTGACCATCTTGTGCTTTTAAAGTAATTGAAGTAATTGTAAAAGTGAAAACAATCATTAATATTGATTTTACAACATTTTGAACAATACTTCTCATATTGCATTTCAAAATTACTCTAAATATATTTATCGTTTTCGAAAAAAAACTAAAGTATAAAGTCCAGTAATATCCGTTCATAATAATAATTTTCTAAATCAAAACTAAACTCTTTTCATCTGGTTGCAAATTATTCTCTGATGAATGACGAATTACTAAATATAAAATTGATTTTTCAGGCTGAGACTCCTTTTAGTATATTGCATAACGATTGTTTAAAGGTTGTACGTCTATTTCATCTATAATGTTTATCTGTTTGGTCAATTCCAAAATCTTGTTCTAACAGTCAAATAAATTAAAAACATCATATTTGCAGATTATTAAATGAACTTTTATTTGCGCCATTTCATTTTTTATTATCTCTAAATTTTCTGAATTTATTGCAAAATTATGTTTTTTTTTTAAAATCTAAATGTTTCTTATCTGTAAATCTATTATTATAAAGAGATTAAAAACGAAGTTTCATTGATTTGAAACGAAAATTGCTTTAAATCAAAAGAGAAATGGAAGGTAATGAATAGAAAACTATTTCATAATTTTCAGCAGTTCTTCTTTTTCGATAGTTCCAGTGTGGCGAAAAATTTCTTTTCCCTGTCTATTAAGGATAACTTGTGAAGGAATCATAAGCATACGGAAGGCTTTTGAATGTTTCAATCCTTCCGTTGTAGTGAGGTTGAGGAAAATAACATTGATTTTATCAGGATATTCCTTTTTTATTTCAGCAAGTATAGGCTCCATATATTTACATCCAGCGCATCCTTTTGCTCCGAATTCGAGGAATGTGTATTGATACTTCAATCCCTTTACTTCATAATTATATTGATTCTGTAAAGAATCTATTTTGAAAGTTGATTTAGGTGAAAAGTTTTGATATGCCAGTTTTGAAAGGTAATTATCTATTTTCTGTTTTTGAGTAAAAATAATTAAAAAGCCAATGCAGAACAAGATAACAATTACAAGATTCCAGTTGATTTTATTGAATGGCTGCATTATAAATTATTTCTTTTTTAACTTTCTCATTGGTTTAAGCATACAGGCGCAGGAACCTGTGAGGGCTTCGGTTACATCTACTTTCAAAGTAGGTCCATCCTGCTCCCAATCAACTATCCCACCTATAAGGTTATCTAAATATTTCCTGCAAAATTAACACTTTTTATCAAATAAATAATACTGAAAATATAACTTCGCTTCCCAAAAAAACTTAGCTTCTTTAACAAAATTTCTATTTCGAGTTGTAAAAACAACAATTACAAGCTGGCCGGCATTATCCCCTACCTTCCCTGCTTTAAACCTTTTTAAATCTAAAATTCCAAATCAGCAATCCCATTAATTCAAAATTCAAATATCCCGTCAGGGATTTAATATTTATAGAAAAATCACCTTTCACAAACCTCACAATCCCGTAAGGGAAAAAATAATAGAATTCGTCAATCTCAAAACATATCTTTCAAAATATATCGCTTATCATATTCAACGCAGAATTTCTTCAATATCTTTATATGTTTCTTCATATAACTATATTCTGTATTTTATTTTAAATTTTTGTTCCTGACAAAACTTTAAATTTGTTGATTGTTCGCATTATATAAATATTTTATCCCTACGGGACATATTTGCATTTTCCCAGTTAGGAAAAGCGTCTTCGTTTCGCCTTTAATAAGGTCCAACACGTCTTATATTCTTTATTATTTAAGTCTTTTATTTCAAAATGCTAATGCTCCTCTAAAAAAAATACTTATGAATATAATTTTCTCTATAAATCAATAACTTATAATTATTTTTCCTGTTCAGGAATTCATTTTCCGTGTTCAAAGAAGGAAGTTTTGTGTTCAAAGAAGGAAGTTTTGTGTTCAAAGAAGGAAGTTTTGTGTTCAAAGAAGGATGTTTTGTGTTCAAAGAAGGATGTTTTGTGTTCAAAGAAGGATGTTTTGTGTTCAAAGAAGGAAGTTTTGTATTCAAAGAAGGAAGTTTTGTGTTCAAAGAAGGAAGTTTTGTGTTCAAAGAAGGAAGTTTTGTGTTCAAAGAAGGAAGTTTTGTATTCAAAGGGAGTCTGAAAGTTCTCATTTTCCTAATACTAAAAATTAAAATTCTATTTAAGTTGTAAAAATTTATAAAATATTGATATTTAATTGACATTTATTGTTTGCCGTAGGTTTTAGCCGAAAGTTTATTTATAGAAATATTATACAGAGTAACACAGAGAAGACGCAAAGCAACTATCTGTATTAATTTATAAATTCCCAACTATATGGAATTACACTAATTAGTGTCCATCCATAATATTGAATTTGTATATAAATCATTTTTTATATCTCTGTGCAACTCTGCGTCTTCTCTGTCAAACTCTGCGTAATAATTTTAAAATCCCCGACTTTATGGATAGACACTAATTAGTGTCCATCCAAAAACTAAAAAAATTAAAAATCATTTACCGCAAAGCCCTCAAAGTCAATCGCAAAGAAAATTCAAAACCGACTTTATGGATGTACACTAATTAGAATAAGAACTTGCCATAAATTTTAATCTGTAATACAAATAATACTTTTATAAGATTTTTATTGCTTCCTGATAAACAGTGTTAATTGTTTCAACATTAACAGGTGTTTTGCCTTTAACCAATCCATAGTCAGTGATTCGCATATAGCTGAAATTGGATAAGCCTGCTTTTTCCAATATTCTTCTTCCGCAGTCAATCGGACAGCCATCTATTACAAGAGTATTTGAATTCTGAACAGCTTCAATCAATGGCTTATTATCAATTGCAATCATCGTCAGGCACTTCATTGAACGAACTTTATTGTCGCGAAGTTTGCGAGCAAGCAGGTCGGATATTTGCCCTACATCAGAAGCGCCAGAGCAGGACATTACTATTTTTTCTGCTTTATCATTGCAGGAACAGCTTAAATTTTGATTTTCCATATCTTTATAATTTTAATTCAGTATTAAACATTATATAATTAATATTATCATTACTTACAACAGGTTTAAATCGTTGATAATTAAAAGAAAATTTAACAATATTAGCAGGCTGATATTGCATTCCTAAAACATAAGTATCACCAACATTTGAATACTTAAAATTTTGTGATTCGCCTTTCATAATATTGTCATAACGGCATAAAACTTCAAACTTTGAATTAATGATATAAGTAGCAAAAGCTGAATAGCCAAACAAATCATTATTATTATAATTAGCAAAGTTCATACAATAATTGTAATCAAAGCCGACTCGGAAATAATTTTTAAACCTATAGGCAATGAAAGCAGAATACAGGTTTTGTGTAGCTTTTCTAACAGCGTCGCCTGATGCTAAGTTATCATAATATAGACGAATTATAAAGTCTTTAGAAGGTTTGAAATTTATACCACCTGCATATTTTACTTTGCCGAATTTATCCTGCTTTATTCTTATTCCCTCTCCATTAGTTATTGCAGCGTCAATGCCGATTTTGTCATTAATATTGTAAAAAGCAATTATTCCAAAATCAGTGCTTGCAGTCCCATAATACTGGTCCTGGAAGGTTTTGAAAATATAACGGTATGCCCAGAAGTTTTCCTGAGTCATATAATGGTTTTGAAGGATACCACCAAGTTGTAAAATAAATTTCTCTGAGGGTTTCCATTGAATATTAGCTAATTTAAGATAAGGCGTATTATAAGCGCCTTCAGAACTTTTATTTTCCACATTCAATATTCTGCCTGCTGAATCTTTTACTATTATTTGTCCTACAGTGGTAGGAGCTCCAATATCAAAAGCGACTTTAGCGGAAAGCTGTTTTGTAAATTCATAATTATAACCAATCTGAGCACGTGAGCATCCGAAATTCACAGTTTGTTGGGCATCTTTTGTTATATCAAATTTTGAAAAGCCGAAAACCTGTAAAAGAATTTTTCCATAAGGTTTAAATGTTTTATCAACTTTGACAGTATCTTGAGCAGATGCAAATATAATTATATTTACTAAGCTTATCAATAAAAATAAAAATTTCATTTTTAGTTTACTTTGATACATATTTTAAAATATCGCACCATAAATAATTCCAGAGATTGTAGCCATAATAATTACCAATGAAACATAAACAACAGTTTTCTGAGTTCCCATCACTCCGCGTATCACCAGCATATTAGGTAAAGACAAAGCGGGACCTGCTAATAATAGAGCGAGGGCGGGACCTTTGCCCATTCCTGAAGCAATTAATCCCTGCAAAATAGGCACTTCGGTCAAAGTGGCAAAATACATAAAGGCTCCTACTACTGAAGCGAAGAAGTTAGACATAAACGAATTACCACCTACTAACCATTGTATCCATTCGTTTGGAATAACTCCTGCTATTGTCTGACCGTCGTGAGTAGAGCCTAAAAGAAAACCTGCTGTTATTACTCCTACTGCCAGCAATGGTAATATCTGCTTTGCAAAATTCCAGGTTGAAATAGTCCATTCTTTATTTTCAAAGTCATTTTTATCTTTTATAGTGATAATGCTTAAAGCAGCTATACCGACAAGCATCGGCACCAAGGGACTTAATTTGGCATTAAGTATAAATTGTGAAGAAATAATTGCAGAAGCGAGAGTTGCAATTACTGCAATCACAACCCATTGCCATTTGATTTTTAAAATAAATATCAGCGAATAAGCTAAAAGCAGAGAAAAGAAACCTGTTATATACCATTTGTAAGCCCATATATAATACCAGGCGCTTGATGTATCATCTCCTGAAGGACTTCCCCAATTAGCAAATACCAATATAAATATTAGTGTAAAAAAATGAAATGAAGTTTGCCACAAAGGACGTTTCTCGGGTGGCATAGTAATATTCATCTGTTCTTCTTTTTTTACTTTTTCTTCTTTGCGGTAGATTATTGACATTATTGAGCCAATAATTACACTAAAAAGGACTGCACCGACAATTCTGGCGATACCCATTTCAAAACCCAATATTCTTGCTGTCAGTATAATTGCGAGTATATTGATTGCAGGACCTGAATATAAAAAGGCTATTGCAGGTCCAAGACCCGCACCGCGCTTATGAATGCTTGAAAACAATGGTAAAATGGTGCAGGAACAAACAGCGAGAATAGTCCCCGATACAGCAGCTACAGTGTAGGAAAGCCATTTCTTAGCGTTAGCTCCAAAATATTTCAGAACAGAACCCTGACTCACAAAAACAGATATTACACCTGCAATAAAAAAAGCAGGTAATAGACATAATACGACATGCTCCCGGGCATACCATTTGACTAAATCTAAAGTTGCTACTATCGCAATATTAAACCTGACGCTTTCTATCGGCAAAAAAAATGCAGCTCCAAAAATTACTGCTATCCAGATTAGGATTTTAATTTCTTTTTTTAATTCCATTTTTTAATAAATTTAAAAATGTGCTAATGAGCTAATATGTTAATGGGTTATGTGAAAAATATATAAACATAGTAAATGCCAACTAATATAAAAAGTACAGCAACAACTCTGTTAAACCATTTTTGAAATATTGTTATTTTATTATAAAGGTTACCTACACCTGCAAGACTATAACCAATCAGCCAGGCGAAAATAATTACAGGTAATCCCGTAGCTAAAGCAAATATTAAGGGAAGAAACAAGCCTTCAACACTTGATATTGTAATAGGAATAAGCATACCGAAATAAAGAACTCCGCTATAAGGACAGAATGCCAATGCAAAAACAATACCCATTAATAAGGCAGTCCATTTGCTGCCAGCCTTGTTTTTAGTAAATAATTTGTCGGTTCTGAAATTTAATCCAGGTATTTTAATAAAATCAAGCATCAGGATACCAATAATAATGAGCAGAGGTCCTAAAAATCTTTCGCCATAAGAACTGAAAAATTTAGCTATTTGAAAGGTGCTTGCTCCGAAATAAAGAATTACCCCAAGTAAAGTATAACTGATAGCTCTTCCAAAAGTGTAAATTATTCCATTTAACAGAATTCGTTTTTTATTAGTTATCTCTTTGCTGATAAAGCCCAGTGCAGTTATATTTGTAGCAAGCGGACAAGGGCTTATAGCTGTCATCAGTCCTAACAGAAATGCTGTTAGAAAAGGAAGGTTTGTACTATCTATTAAATTTTGTAGCACTTCCATATTATTTCTTTTTTAATTCATCAATTTTAACAATTAATTCCTTTTCAAAATTTTCAAGATTTTTATTAAAAAAATAAGCTGAAACTAAGTCTGAAATATCTTCACTAAACTCTTTTTTCTTCAAAGTTTTCACTATAATCACTGTTTGAGATTTAGCCTTATATTTATCAATTAATGACTTATTAGCCTCATCATCTAATTTAATTTGTTTAAGGACAACAGTTCCATCAGTATAATTTTTTTGTATAATTTTCTGCAAATCGGCTTCCAAAGCATTACAAGCACGGGCTTTACAACAAGGCAGATTTGCTTTAAAATACAAAACATCTATATTGCCCTTTTTAGATTGAGCGTTAAGCATAATGCCCGAAAGCATTGAAACAACTAATAATAACATTATTTTTCTCATTTTATTTATTTTAAATGGTTTTCAATTTTTAATTTAAGTTCTGAAATAAATACATCTGGATTATATGCTTTTTGGAATGCCCATCCTGTGATATCTTCAGGTTGTTGTTCAACTCCGTTTATATAAGCTGAAAATGCCAATGTTGCACCATAAGCATCATATTTTTTTACTAACTCCTTATTTTCAGGCAATTCGCAATTCAATATATATAGGTCAATTAGACCTGCATCCAATTCTTTTGAAAAATTATCAGATATAGTTTTTCTAACATTGGCTTCAATAGAAAAACAAGTATTACATCGGTTGGTTAAATGGAAATACAAAACTTTCAACTTAAGATTTTTAATGTTATTTGAAATAATTGTATCTGCCGATTGCTGAGCTGATAACTTTATTGACAAGACAATAAAAAGAATAATTGCTATGTTTTTCATTTTAATTTATTTTAAAAATTCCATAATTTTATCTTTCAAAAGTTCTATAAATTTTTCTTCTTTGTTTCTCGCAAATTTAAAACCTGCACCTGTCAGATCTATAGTACTTTCCTTCCCTTTATATATCCTTGTAATAAATATACTTGCTCCGTAGGCTTCATATTTTTGAGAAATCATTTTGTTTTTATCTTCATCAACATTTAATATTTGTCTTTTAATCCTACCTTGTTTCATCTCATTACTAAAATATAAATTTAGAGTTTTTGTTGTTGCATCTTCAATAGCGATACAGGAAGGACAACGATTTGTAAGGTGAAAATTATATACTAAAACTGTTGGCAATTCGGATTTTTTTTCCTTTAGGTTGGAATTTAACTGCTGCTCATCGCTTTTTATATTCTCAGTATTATCTTTAATAATACTATTATTTTCTTTAGTTTTAACATTATCATTTTTTGATACACCAATAGAATCATCTTGATTTGAAATGATTTTTTGATTAGTTCCTGATTGGCAGGAGAAAAAAATTAATAATACTGTTAGTAGAACAGTTAAAAAACTATTTATTATTTTGATTTTTATCATAATATTTAAATTAATTAAGTTGCTTATTAAATATTAAACATAACTCTTAATAAATTGATTTATTCAAATTATTAACCTTAAACCATCTCGAACTTTATTTAGGAGAGCTGAGAGTCTGGAGAAATTTTTATATTACTTTTCCAATAATCTCTTTAATTTCTTTAGCAGAAGGAACTCTACCGTACAGGACAACCTTTTCATTAATCACCAAACCGGGAGTTCTCATAATACCGTAAGACATAATCTGAGTAATATCTTCAACCTTTGTAATTTCTGCATTAATATTCATTTGAGATGCAACTTCTCTGACTGTTTTTTCTAAATTTTTGCAGTTTGGGCAACCTGTGCCTAAGATTTTAATATTCATAATTTCAATAATTTAAGTTAAAAAAATATATTTATAGTCAATCGCAAATATACGATTAATTTTTAATATCAAATATTATGCCAAACATTTTTTTAGCAAGTTTCCAATTTTCCTTATTAATACAATATTTAATTTTAGGAGGTTCAATAGTTCCCTGTATTAGTCCTGCATCTTTAAGTTCTTTAAGATGCTGCGACACTGTTGCCTGCGCAATAGGTAATATCTTGACAATATCACCGCAAAAACAAGTGGTTTGAGCAGCAAGCATTTTTAAGATTGCTATTCTTGCAGGATGAGATAATGCTTTGGCAAATTTGGCAAGTAATATTTCTTCATCAGTATAATTTTCAGTTATTTTCGGAGTCATATTTAATAAATAATAAATCGCAAAATTACGATAATTATTTTGAATATTTGTAACTACTCAGCAGTTAAATTTTAGAGTTTATTATTTGTAAAAACCTTATAAGCAATGAACCTGGTACTTAGTACCTGGTATTGGGTATTTAGTATTCAAAAAAAGCAAATAAGGTTGATATATATAAAAATTTAAAGTGTTATACTAAGGTTAAAATAAAATTATGTATGTTGGGGAACTTAGTACTTGGTACTTAGTACCTGGTATTTAATCAGCTGCTGAGTAGTCACAAAATATTAAATAATTTTAGATTTTTTAAGTAGACTCATTAATTGAAAAATAATGAAAAGAGATTTTTTATAGTGGACCTAATATTTGATATAAGCAAATTATAAATAATTAACATCCGAATGATAAAAAATTCCTATTTTTGCAGGCTAAAATATTAAACTATATGTCATACTTATTTACATCAGAATCAGTGTCAGAAGGACATCCTGACAAAGTAGCCGACCAGATATCGGATGCACTTTTAGATGAATTTCTTAAATACGACCCTAACTCTAAAGTAGCCTGCGAAACACTTGTTACTACAGGACTTGTCGTTTGCAGCGGCGAAGTCAGAACAAATGGTTATATAGATATTCAGAAAATTGTTAGGGAAACTATAAGAGAAATTGGTTACACCAAAGGCGAATATAACTTTGACTGCGACTCCTGCGGCGTTATTTCTACCATACACGAACAATCGTCCGACATTAACCAGGGTGTTGACCGGCAAAAAGAAGAAGAACAAGGCGCTGGAGATCAGGGTATGATGTTTGGATATGCTAACAGAGATATGGATAATTTTATGCCTATCGCTGTTGAGCTTTCCCATATCTTACTCCAGGAACTTGCTGCTATCAGAAAAGAAGACAAAGTAATGAAATACCTCAGACCTGACTCCAAATCTCAGGTTACTATTGAATACGAAGACAACGGTACTCCTGTGAGAATTGACACTATCGTAATATCTACCCAACACGATGAATTTCTCGCTGACAAAACTATTGTTACTCAGGATTTAATTGCTCTGGATGTTAAAAACATTTTAATTCCAAGAGTTATTAAAAATATACCTGAACGAGTAAAAGCCTTATTCAAAAATGATTTTAAATTATTAGTTAATCCGACAGGTAAGTTTGTTATTGGCGGTCCTCACGGTGATACAGGACTTACAGGCAGAAAAATCATTGTTGATACTTACGGAGGCAAAGGAGCCCATGGCGGAGGCGCTTTCTCTGGCAAAGATTCTTCTAAAGTTGACCGCTCCGGCGCTTATGCTATGCGTCATATTGCCAAGAA
>JAGODS010000350.1 GCA_017998135.1 Bacteroidales bacterium | reverse complement strand
GACATTATGGTGGTATTATGAGGATACAGCTGATTAACCCGCTTGTAAAAACAATAGGTGCAATTTAGATTGCACTGATACGATACCGGTTTAATAAGTAATGAAAGCGTTTTCATTATGATACTACTTTACTATTATGAGTTTCTTTGCTACTGCACATATTGTTTAGATGTGATTGTTATAGTTGTGATTACAGATGCATAAATAGTTTCATGACATTAAATATTATAAAATTTTTATTACTGCATGGTAAACGTAAGTGTTATGCACTTATCAATTTTTTATAGATGATCAAAAAAAATACAAGCATAAATTGTGATCATTGATAATAACCTGACAATCTCATTCCTCCCGGAGAGAACTTGAAAGCACGCTATGAAAAAGGGTTAATTAGTTTGTAAGAGGCGTAGCCCTTCCGGCGATAAAAGTAGTAATTGATGCAGAAGATTCTTTTAAACAAATTTGATTTAAAGCTTGAATAGTTTGCTTGAGTAATTGTCATATAGAGTAAAGAAACACATTGAGTAATGTGAATAAAGCGATATGCTAAGATACTATTGAGTAACGAGTACATGCAACGATTCGTGGCGATAAAGCAACTGGCAGGAGTATAGAAAAATATTGACTGATTAACTGATGGGAAATTAAAGTTGACAAAAAAATGTGATGGTGATATAAAAGTGTCAGCATTAAGTTCGTCTATAATCCCAAAATTGGGGGTATATACGAACACGTTTCGTATATGAACAAGTTGTGCGCAATGGCAACAAAAATAATTTGGCCGGGCGTCCGTGCCCGGCTTGTGATGAGGTAACTTTTTTGTATAATAATATTTTTGAACTACTAAGAACTATTTGTCATCAGAAGCCTGAAAGATCTTTCTTTCTTGGAGATACTCAATTCATTTTATGTTCACGTTGTTCAGATATATATATTTCCATTATAATTATTTGTTTGATATTTTCTTTTGGAAATATTAGATATTCATATTTATTTCTTTTTTTGATTTTAGCAATAGCACTATTGATGAATAATATTACTTACATCAATATTTTTGATACCAATTTAATTCGTTTTACCCTAGGTGCCATGATTGGCATACCTTCTGGACTTATTATAGTCAAAGCTTCAAAAATTATATTAAAAGGAGATTCAAATGGTTAAAACAAAAATTCAATCGGGTTTTGCATTTTTAGCAGTAGTGCTCGTATTAATCGCTTTAGCAATAGCTTGTAGTGGTAGCAGTACAAGCGAGCCTGATTTAGTTGGAAAAGTAGGAGAAACAATTAATACCGGAAAATTCGCTATAACAGTTAGCTCAGTAACAT
Source organism: Bacteroidales bacterium (assembly GCA_017998135.1). Taxonomy (GTDB): domain Bacteria; phylum Bacteroidota; class Bacteroidia; order Bacteroidales; family JAGODS01; genus JAGODS01. The sequence continues at coordinate 1,611 of JAGODS010000350.1, read as the reverse complement.
CCAGAAACAGAGTTGGAAATGAATATTTTAATGAAAAAGCACCAGCTGGCGCAACATTTATAGCAGTAAATTTTAATTACAAAAATATTTCAAAAGAACCGATCAGTTCTTTCAGTGTGCCCGATGTCAAGTTAATAGATCCAAATAATGTTACTTATGAACCTGCTGTCGGGGCATCAGGTTATTATGCAGCTCAAATAAATTTGAATAAAAAAGTAGCCAGTGATTTAAATCCAGGTATTTCTCAAAGAGATGCAGCAGTTTTTGAAGTTTCTAAAGAAATATGGGCTCAGAAAGGATGGAAAATTAGAATTTCTGCAGATAAAAATATTGATATAACCATTAATTAGCGCCAAAAAAAATTTAAATAAAAGGAGTTTACTTATGGCAAAACAAAGAGGTACATCAAACGTTCCTATGATTATGGGAATAATGGGGGCACTTATGCAATTACCCGGTGCAATCTGTGCAGGGGCATGTGCAGTTGGTTTAGATTCTGCTTCAGGTGCTGGGTCAAAAAGTGCGTCAGAAACTGGAGACATGTTTATGACAATTGGATTAATTTCAGCTGCGGTTGGTTTTATTTTTGGTTTTTTTGGAAAAAAATCTCCAATAATCGCAGGTTTGGGCTTATTGGCTGCAACTATTTTAGCTGGGATTACTCTGGTCACATTTAATTTTTTCTCATTGATTGCTGTTGTACTGTTTCTTTTAGGTGCAATATTTGCTTTTGTTCAAAAAAAAGAAGAAGTGCCAGCATAAAGGAGATGAGCGGTCGGTGATAAACACCGTCCGCTCATATTTTTCATGAAAGAACTATATCCACTTATAAACTTTGGTGAATTTCCGATATTCAATTTTATGACAGCTATTGGTTTTATTTCGTCATATATTTTATTTAATTATAACTTAAAAAATGTTTCTGATTCTAAAATAAAAAAAGAAGATATAATTATATATTTAGGTTTATCTTTTCTTATTGGAATAGGTACTTCAAATATAATAAATTGGTTTATCTTTCCTGAATTATCAGATAAGTCATACATGTATAAAATATTTAATGCGGGTTATACATTTTATTTTGGTTTAATAGGTTTTTTGTTATCTTTGTATTTATTTTTGAAATTATTTAATTATAACATCGATGTCTATATTAATGAAATAGTTCCATCAATAACATTATTCCATAGTATCGGTCGCATTGGATGTTTACTTGGTGGTTGCTGTTATGGTGAAATTTGCAATATAAATATATATTTTGCTGAAATAGAACGTTTCCCTACAAGAGAACTTTCTATAATATTTCTTTTTATGTTAACTATAATTTTTCAGAGATATATAAAACAAAGAAGATTAATAATCTACCTAATTATTTATCCTATATTTAGATTCCTTATTGAGTTCAAACGTGGTGACGACAGGGGGCAGTTATTCACAAAGATATTTTCTCCTTCGCAGGAAATATCTTTGATAATTATATTTATTGTTATCGTGGGTACGGGTTTAAATTATATAAAGAGAAATTTATTGACATGAAAAAATTAAGAACTTATTCCCTGCCTACGCCCATCCGTGGGCTTCGGCAGAAAAAAACTGGTTGCTATTGTTGCC
>JAGODS010000349.1 GCA_017998135.1 Bacteroidales bacterium | reverse complement strand
TGAGCGACAGTCGACTATCCTGAATAAATTGAACCTAGCTAAAAACAAATACTTGCTTGCAACAATTCACAGGGATAATAATACAGATATACCTGAGCGTTTAAATTCTATTTTTAAGGGTTTAAACAGTATTTCTATTGAGAAAAATATAGAGATTATTTTGCCACTTCACCCGCGAACTGCTAAATTATTGCCTTTTAATTTAGATAAAGATTTGTATTTGATAATTCAAAATAACAAACGCTTTAAGCTGACGACACCCGTTTCTTTTCTTGATATGATAATGCTTGAGCAGAACTGTAAAATGGTTTTCACCGATTCGGGCGGTGTTCAGAAGGAGGCTTATTTCTTTCGCAAGCCTTCAGCTATATTGCGGAGCGAGACAGAATGGATTGAGCTTGTCAGTAACGGAGCATCTCTTATCACTGACGCCGACAGCAGTCGTATAGTTGACGCTTACGATCATTTTTCAGGCTTAAACTCCGACCTTTGTAATAATACTGTTAAATTTCCGCCTATTTTTGGCGACGGCAAAGCGGCTGAGTTTATTTGTGAGAAGATATTGAAAGCAGGAGCTTGATGCTGACAATTTTTTTTTTAATAAATATGCCGCTCAAAACCAAAAATTAATTATTTTTGCTGCACAAAATAAATTCTATGAACTGTTCCGACTGCAAATATTACCTCCCTGTTGATGTATTCAAGGGATTATGCAAATTAGATAAAATAAAACGTATCAGACCTGAGCTTGAAAGTTGTGAGAATTTCCAAAAGATTGCAAAATGTAAGTTTTGCAGAAATTATACGCGTATAACTGATTTTACAGGCAAATGTATGAACAAAGCAGAAGCATACCAGGAAATGATTGCCATAACCTGTGATAATTTCAGTGAATTCAAATAAATCTGAAAGCGGTATAATTTTTGATATACAGGGCTTTTCAGTACACGACGGTCCAGGCAGCAGGACGCTCATATTCCTTAAAGGCTGTACATTAAATTGCCGTTGGTGTTCAAATCCCGAAGGAATTAGGCATAAACCCCAGCCTCTTTATTACATAGAAAAATGTATAAGCTGCTTTGCTTGTATTAAAGCCTGCCCTCATCATTCCGCCAGCTTTGATAACGAAAAAATAGCATTTCAAAATCATTTATGCTCTGCTTGTACAACTTACGACTGTGTCCATTCCTGTCCGGCAGGAGCAATTAAAGTGGCGGGCTACGAAATAAGTATTGAAAAATTATTCCGGATAATTAAGCGAGACCGACACTATTGGGGCGCTGAGGGCGGCATAACGCTTACCGGCGGAGAGCCACTCCTGCAGATAGATTTTGTTGAGGCTCTGCTCAAACTTGCTCATAAGGATTATATACATACGGCTATTGAGACCGCAGGCAATGTCAAATGGGAATATTTTGAAAGGATAATGCCTTTTACCGACTGGATTTTTTTTGATATAAAGCAAATCAACTATAAGCGGCATATCCTGTGGACTGACCATTCTAACAAGCTTATTATTTCTAATTTTATTAAACTTAATAATGTTTTCAGCGGTAAACTTATACCACGCATCCCTCTCATTCCTGATGTGAATACCGGGCAAGCCGAGATTAATGATTTTATTAATTTTTTTGTCAAAAACAAGGTGAAAGAAATTAATCTTTTGCCTGTACACCATCTGGGTAAGAGTAAATACAGGTGTTTAAATGCAGATTATTTTTCCCCTGCAGATACTTTGTTGCCAGATTCAATGCTGGAGAATATTAGAAGGCAGTTTGAAAATGCTGGAATTAAATGCTATAAGGGTGCTAATACCCCTTTTTGAATGTTGATTATTTATAAGTTCTTTCTTTCCATCTGAAAGCTCCTGTTAGGGCTAAAGGCGGTACTATGCTTGCATAGAATATGTATATAAATTGTAATAAAACAAAAACCCATAAGAGCTTTGACTGTCCTGTCAATCGGCTTGTTTGGCTGAGCAGCGGAAAGTCAGTGATTGATTTGGCTATAAATAGCAAAAGGAAGAGTAGCAGATAAAAGATTGAAAATATACTCATTAACAGGCAGACTACTAATGATAGGTTGAACAGGTAAACTAATAGTCCGACAGCAATAATATTTGTATTTCTATATTTTTTTGTCTTGGAGACCCAACGTTTGCGTTGTTGGATAAATTGCTTGAAATTTTTAACAGTCGCTGTTTTAACGAGTGCTGCTTTGCTTTTAAGAAAATGCACTTTGCCAGGGAATTTATCATTTATTTTCATCATCAGAAAAACATCATCGCCCGAGACGTGGCAGTCGCCTTTGTAACCTTTGACAGAATGATATGCTTTCTTAGTAAATGCCAGATTAGCGCCATTACACATTAAAGGTTTATTAAGGCGCATAGACCCGCAGGTTACGCCGATTAAGCTTAAAAATTCTAATGCCTGTAAACGGCTGAATATTTTTTCATCTTCCACAAGACTAACCGGGGCGGCTATCATAGCGGGATTGTATGCTTCGTAATAGGCGGAATAACAGGATAGCCAGGTGTTTTCTACCTCACAATCAGCATCTGTCATTATTATGAGTTCGCCCTCTGCCTGTTCAATAGCTTTAGAGAGTGCCGCTTTTTTACCGTTTTTCTGAATATCAATTTCAGCAAGGCTTATAAGTTTTATATTTTTATTGATTTCTGCTATATGCCTTACTATCTCCGCCGTTTCATCTGTTGAGTTATCGTCAGCTACAATAATTTCATACAAATCCATCGGATAATCATTAGCAATTATACTTTTAAGACATTTTTCTATTGTTTGAGCCTCATTACGGGCGGCTATGATTACAGAAAGCCTAGTTTTTCCCGGTATAAAAGGACTAATTATTTCGGCAGTCCGTACCCACCCGACTGTATATGTAAAAATTAATATTATATAACAAACTGTTAGTATTAATA
>JAGODS010000348.1 GCA_017998135.1 Bacteroidales bacterium | reverse complement strand
ATCTTAGGTAAGGCGGCAACATTCCAGGCTGATACGATATGACGGCGAGAATCAGGATTGCTTTTAATTGATTGAATTAATTCGCTTATCTGGTCAGTAAAAGAACCGTTTTTATCTTCCCAGTGCCGCCATTGATAACCATAAACGGGTCCTAAGTTTCCGTTTGAGTCAGCCCATTCATCCCAGATAGTTACTTTGTTATCTTTAAGATACTTTATGTTGGTTTCACCTTTAAGAAACCATAGTAGTTCGTATATAATGGATTTAAGGTGCATTTTTTTTGTTGTCAGAAGGGGGAAGCCTTCTTCAAGGTTAAAGCGCATCTGGTAGCCGAAAATACTAATTGTGCCTGTTCCTGTACGGTCTTTTTTTTCAATACCGTTTTTAATAACATAATCAAGCATTTCAAGATATTGACGCATATAAATTATTGAATTATAGATTTGTTAATTTGTTGATTTGTTAATTTGCTAATGGACATCTCTAATAACTCTATAAAACACTTAACCACAAAGTTCACAAAGATATATCAAAGTTCACAAAGTCTTGATTTTATTGTATTCTTAGTGGTAGTCCTTTGTGCTCTTTGTGTTAAAAAATTAGTATTTAGAGATGTTCAAATTATTTATCTTTTCGGCGTTTTATTTCATCTCTTATAAAAGACGCTAATTCGTAAGCTTCATCATCAATAGCTCTCTTCAGTTCGTTATCCAGTTCTTCGTCTGTCATCATTAAAATATCCCTGTAGGGATTATTTGAAAGAGTTTCATCAGATTTGGATGATTTTTTAGTTTTGCTTTTATCTTTATCCTGTTTTTCAGGTTCATCACTAATTTCAACACCTGCTTCTTTAAGTATTTCTTCATAAGTATAAACAGGGCAATTAAATCTAACAGCGAGAGCAATAGCATCAGAGGTGCGAGAGTCAATTTCGGTTAAAATATTATTATGCAGGCATAATAATTTAGCATAAAAAACACCTTCTGAGAATTTATCAATGACTACTTCCTTGAGAATAATATTATATGCATCAGCAAAATTTTTAAATAAGTCGTGAGTAAGGGGGCGGGTAGGTTTGAGTTTCTCAAGTCCTATGGCTATTGATTGAGCTTCAAAAGAACCTATAACTATAGGCAATCTGCGCGTTCCGTTATGTTCGCCTAAGATCAATGCATACGCTCCCTGATTGGGTTTACTGAAGGATATTGCTATGATTTCAAGTACTATTTTATTTCTGCTCATTTTTTATAAGGTTGTTTGTTAATTCGTTGATTTGCTATTTTGTTAATTTGAATTTTAAATATGGACATTTCTAATAACTCTATAAAACATTTAACCACTAAGTTCACAAAGATAAATCAAAGTTCACAAAGTCTTGATTTTATTGTGTTCTTAGTGGTAATCCTTTGTGCTCTTTGTGTTAAAAAATTAGTATTTAGAGATGCCCTTATTTAAAATCTTTGCAAACTTAATAGAAATATTTTAAATTGAACTTTGAATTAATGAAGAATTATTAGTCTTGAATAATTAATCTTATTATCAAAAGTAAATCTTATAAGGTATAATCCTTCATTAAAGTCAGCAGTATTTATTCTGAAAACATTTGCTCCTTTGTTAAAATGGAGATAGTTAGAAGAATAGCATAGTCTTCCGAAAATATCAGTTATTTCAATATTAAGTCTTGAAGGTTTCTGTAAATCAAATCTTATATCAGTGTAAATATCAGCAGGATTAGGAAAATTAGTAAATTGAAAATGAAACTTATTTGATGAAGCTGCAAATTTTGCAGAAAGGACATCAATAGAAACAGGAAAACTAATATAATCTAAACAGGCATAATCGGTTAGAGGGTCAGCACTGTTTATAATTGTATATTGCCATTTGAAAGTTCTGTAACCTGTATAGACAGGGTAACTATATCTTTGCCAATTGTTTTGCCCTTTAACTGTAATGATAAGATCATCGTCTATATAAAAGGATAAATAATTATCAGAGGAAGAGGAAACTGTTTTAAGGTAAAAAGAAATAGAATCATTTTCAGATACATTAAAGGAAATAGAAAGTGGAGAATAATTTTTTGACTGGATTAAGCCTGAGCGGGCTGAATAATTACCTTCAAAAACAGAATTATTAGTGATAAGCCAGGGATAGGTTGACACTGTGTCCCAGTTGAATTTTAAAAAGTCAGAACTTTCAAAATTTTCATTTGCCCTGCCAGCAAATTTAATAAAAGTCTGCTGTGAATAATAAGATCCTAATATTATTTTAAATTTGAATTCAATAACAGAACCTGAGACTACAGATTTATTAATATAAATTTTAAAAAGGGCTGTTGCTTCCTGCCCGGCACTTAGCAACCCAAGATTGTAGTTATTATTATCAATTTTTACATCTTTATTGTCTGTTACAAGTATGGTCTTAGTATCTTTTGCATCTGTTATGCTGAGATTGGCTACCTTGATTTTTAAAAAGAAATATTTGTCAGGTTCTAATCTTTCATTGGAATTAATTGAATTAGTATCGGTAATATTGAAGGATAATATTTTAAAAGCAGGAGAATGTAAAATAATAGAGAAGTATAAATGTTTGGTAATACTATCGTTACCTGTTATTTCAAGTCTCATTAATGCAGCATAATTATTATCAACTAAACTATCAATTTCAATATAAAAAGGTATTTTAACAGAGGCAGTATCTCCGGCAGGAATAGAATCAATAAAAGCTTTGTTTTCCAATACTTTAATAAATTTATTTTCGCTGAAAATTAAGGTTTTTAGTTTTCCTGCTTTAATATTACCTTCATTTTTAATATTAATAAAAGTAGAAATTTTTTCACCGAAATCGGCTAAATTATTATTATTTCCTGTAATATCATTAAGTTTTATATTATTAATTTTAAAAGAGACGTTTTGATTATCAACAAAATGTATGTTACTAATAAA
>JAGODS010000035.1 GCA_017998135.1 Bacteroidales bacterium | reverse complement strand
AGATATTAGACCGCTCCCACCTAAAGATGGGAGTAAATTGCAAGAAGCTTGGTTTCCGCAAATAGAAGCAGATGTTTTTATATCACACTCAAATAAAGATGAAGACAAGGCTATTGCTATTGCAATTGCAGGCTGGTTACATAAAAAATTAGGACTAAAACCTTTTATAGATTCATCTATATGGGGAAATTCAGAGGATTTAATTCAGGAAGTATGTGATGCATTTAGCGTAAAAAACAGTTATTCAATCGATAACTTCACATGTAAAATGATAACAGATATCAATAAGATAACAAAAAGTGTAAATATGATTTTGTCAAATGCAATAAATAAAATGATAGATAATACAGAATGTTTCCTATTGATAAATACAGCAAATTCTATTAATGCAATCGATTTAATAACAAGAACCGATTGGCCCTGGCTTTATAATGAGATAACAATGTCAGAAATTATAAGGAAAAAAATTCCAGATAGAATTAGAAAAAGATTAGATTTAATTGTTGAACAAAAATATTTAATGTTTTTACCCAAAATTGAATTTACAGAAAATTTTGAAGAATTAATTAAATTAAATACTATAGATTTAAAAAATTGGGAGGAAAAGAAGCAAGAATCAGGAGATTCAAAAAATTCATTAGATATTTTATATGAATTAAAAAATAAAACAAACTAAAAATGATGGAACCAGAAAAACTAAAGCATTTAGAGTTCTTTCAAAATATAATAACAAGAATGAATAGTATTCATTCAAGATAAATGGATGGGCATAACTATAGTATCAGCTTTATTAGCAGTGTACGCATCAAATAAAGATTTAACCTAAAAATTAGGAGAGGGAAGACGGAGCTTTAATCAATTTTATAGATGCTCTTAACCTGTTTTATTCAAAAATATGGACCTTTAAGAACTATAATAAATATTAAATGTCAGGACACTAAGACAAGTAATCTTTAGTTACAAACGTCGGCGAGACGAAGCGTGGACGCTTCGCCTAACTGGGTTTAATGTTATTTGTTATTCATAGCACAGGACAACGCGCTTTGCTGATATATTATGTCACTTAAAATTTTGTATGTATAAACAAGCTTCTATGATTCAGGCGAGGGGATAAAATTCTTTTTTTACTATAGTGTTTAAACATTAAATCATAGTATATTATTAATAAAAACAATTGTATTGATTATTTGATAGATTTTTCTTTCTTTTTTTTGGTATATTTTTCTTTTTTCTCCATTAATAATAATTGTTTAGGATCGTTATCTTTGGGATTCGAATATACATTAAAATTAAAAACATCTTCATCCTGAATATTTATGCGTTGAGTTGCGATATCAAAATATTCTTTACTAATTTCAATACCAATAAAATTTCTATTTAATTTTTTTGCAACAATGCCTGTGGTTCCACTTCCGGTAAAAGGGTCTAAAACAGTTTGACCTTCATTACTTCCTAGTAAAATAATTCTTTTTAATAAACTTTCAGGTTTTTCCGTTGGGTGTTTAGTCTTGTGTTTTTCAGCATTTATTTCCCAAAGATTTTTCATTTGTTTACCGCCGTTAATTTGTTTGGCTAAGTCGTAATTGAAAAAATATTTTTTTGTTTTACTTGCAACCCAAATTAGTTCTGTTGAAGGAGCCAGTCTATTAGAAGATAATAAAGGTGTGGCATTACGTTTAAACCATATTACATCATTTATAATCCATAGACCTAATTTTTTTAAAACAACGCCTACAGAAGGATGATTATGTAGAGTGCCACTAATCCAAATTGTACCAGTGTCAGATAAAACACGAACACATTCACGGATCCAGGCCTCGTTAAATTTATGGATGTCTTCTATAATGTCCCAATTACCTTTATTTAATTTTGCAACTTTACCATTTTTAGTTGTGAGAAAACCTTCACCTGATAAATTATAAGGAGGGTCTGCAAAAATTAAATCAATACTTTTTTCGGGAAGTGTTTTAAGAACCTTTATACAATCATCATTAAATAGTTGTATTTTTTTCATTCATTCTTTTTTTTGAAATGTTTATATATGTTGGATTAAGTTCAATACCAATCCAATTTCTATTTAGTTTTTTTGCAACAACACCAGTTGTTCCTGTCCCAAAAAAAGGGTCAAGGACAATATCATTTTCATTTGAAGATGCAATAATAATAAGTTCTAAAAGTCTTTCGGGTTTTTGTGTTGGATGAGCAGCGCGATTATTTTCTGCTTTTATTCTTTCTTTCCCTTGAACAATAGGTAATTCAATAAAGTCAAGAAAATCTCTCATTTGTTTTTCACTACCATCTTTAGTCTTATTTGGATTAAACTTTTTTACTTTGTCATAATTGAAAATCCAATTTTTACCCTTAACAAACCAACAAACAAATTCTGTTGAATGGGTAAATGTTCTTTTTGTTATGTTAGGCATTGAATTAGTTTTGTACCAGATAATAATGTTGTTTAATTTAAACCCAAGTTCTTTAGCAATAAAAAGTATTTCTCCAATATTATGTTGAGTACAAGAAACATAAATACTGCCGTTAGGAGTAAGAATATTAAAACTTGCCTTCAACCAGTTTCTCGTAAAAGAAATATAATCCTTATAGTCGTATGTATCCCATTTTTCATTTACTTTATAAAATGCACCACCTGTTTTATTGTTTGCAAGGTTTAAAGATTTGCCAGAAAGATTGTATGGTGGGTCAGCAAAAATTAAAGGAATTGAATCTTTGTCAATTTCATTTTTCATTACATTTATACAATCTCCTATGTAAATATGATTAAGTTTCATTAAGTTGCAATTTTATTTTTCCATTTTATTATTACTTCTGGTATTTTGGTCATCCAAGTATATGAATCAGGAACATCTTTTGTAATATTAAGAATGCTATCAAAAAGTGATTTTATTTCGTGATGATATATTTGGTTTCCCTTTTTCTTTCTCGCAATTAAGGCTTCTAATAAAAACAAAAAATTATTTATAGTCATTGGTACAATTTTTTGTTTTTCACCTTCATACTCATATTTTACAGATGACCAATATGTATTGATTGTGTCACGATGTATATCGGGAGCAATAAACAAACAATATGTTTCCTTTTTATTAGAGATTTCAAAATCTCTTAAATGCCTCATCACAGGTTGCCCTTCTGCATACCATTGTTGACGGTTAGTAAGCATTGTAACTTCACAAATAGCATTGAATGTTTCGTAAAAACATTCAATATCAGGTTTGTTAGCAGGTGCGGTAAATGTTGGTTCGTTGTCATCACCAACCGGGTAATTAGGTTTTATATCAATTGCATCATTTAATGCATTTAGTGCAAGTGAGCAAAGTCTTTCAAGTTCAACTGGCTTTTTGCTTTTGGATTTATAGATATTTTTTAACTCTGTTAGATATTTTTCAATTTCAGATATTTTTTGTGAATTATGATGAATTTCTAATTGTTGAAGTTTCTTCCTATAACCTCTTAAATCTTGAATATAACTTTTCAGATTTTCATTTGAAAGAGTTTTTAAATCAATTAAATCAAACATTGGAAAATCAATTTCTTTAGAAGTTAATACCTGCTGGTATTTGGTAATGTCGGCTGCTGTAGCTTTATATATTTTAATAAGCTCTTTTTGATTTTCCCAAGGTAATACAGGCTGAGTCAAATCGCAAAGGTAGTTTCTATATTCTAATTCATTTTGAAAATCTATTGCAGATGCATTGTCTGTTTTCAGGATTGAATTTATCTCAACTTTTCTAAGTGGTTCTATATCAATATACCATCCATTGCCACGCAAGTATATGTATCTTGTTAACCTGAAATAACGAATTGCATTATCTGCATAATCGGTTAAATTATTTACACCCTCAATATGAGATAAGTTATTTCTAATATAATCATCAATTAATTTATCTTTTTCTTTATCTGTTTTAAGTTTTTCAAATTGTGTTCTAAATTTGTATAGATTTTTAGCTTTTTCTAGTATTTCTTCAAAATTGAATAAAGTCAGCCCAAATAGCATAAATTCCAGTCTTGAAATTCCTTTTTCCTTAGTACCTTTGTTATTACAAATTTTATTAACCTCATTTATTAAATGAAGCGTAGCAACAAAAGGCTTAATGTTATAACCGTGTTCCGCTTTGTAGTCATTAGTATCGGGGTTTGGAAGCTGCCATTTCAGAAAACTTCTGAAAAATACTTCTCCTAAATCGTATTCGTCCTTTAAAAAATAGTTTCCAAAATCACTTATTCGTATTTTATTGTTGCTGTCAAGAAAAGCAAGTCCCATTTTCTCTAATGGATTGAATGATTGCCTACCTCTCATATCGCCACCACCAACGTAATCTTTGGAATTTAATATTTCTTCCGCTTCATCAAATTTAATTGGTTCAGGATTATCCATCAATTGAATTTGTTCTTTTGTTAAGTCTCTATAAAATTGTGCTTCACCTGCACCATATACTTTAAATTGAATCAATAAAATTTGAAATTTTTTTTGATTTGATTTATCCCAAATTTGACCTTCCATTTTCTTTAGTATAGAAAGAAAACTTCTTATTCTTTCAGGATTTCTTACTGTTGTTGATATGCTCCAAGGTTTCACTGATAGTAATTATCATTAATTTGAAAAATTAAATTTTAGGTAGCTCAAAAATTATTTGCTGAATTTAAGATAATACCCAATTGCAAAAATATAAAAATATTTCTAATACTGTAAAATTTTTTTTAATTGTTGTATTATAGTGTTTGTTGTTTGATATGTTTCTTGGGGGTTGGTTTATGTTATATAAGGTGTTTATTTTAAGGGGATTTATAAAAACTGAAATAATTTTACCTCACCCTAACCCTCTCCTATAAAATAGGATAGAGAAGACGTAGCTTTAATCAATTTTATCGATGCTCTTAACCTGTTTTATTTAAAAATATGGACCTTTAAGAACTATAATAAATATTAAACGTTAGGACACTAATACAAGTAATTTTTACTTTCAAACGTCGGCGAGACGAAGCGTGGACGCTTCGCCTAACTGAATTAACAGACAATATTTATTATTTTGAAGTTGAAATAATAATATAAGGAAAACAGTAATATATTTTAAAAGATTAATATGTTACTTTGAAATTGTAACAATCGGTGAAGAGAAATCTTTAAAATCATTTAGGTTTTTCTGGATATTATTTAGCCATATTTCTTGTTTGGCAGGATTCATTCCATTTTCGACATCTTTATCAAACTTAGTTTGCTCTATATCCCAGTCCTTTAATGTTTTTTTATAAAGTTTTGATATAGTTTCTCTAATATCTTTAACTTTAGTAAAATCAGTGTTATAAATAGCTTGCCTAAGTTTGCGGGCATATAATTCGGTAATATCAAAATGTATCTGTTCGTGTTTTAAAGTGTATTTTGAATCAGCATAAATAGCAGATTTAGATTTAAGAAAAATAGCTTCAACTTTGACTTTAAGGTCAGTATCAATTTCAATAAAGTAAATATAAATACTTGATGCAATTTGTGCTTTAACATTTTTTTCAAGCCTGTAACGTCCTTTAAAATCGGCTTTTGATAATTTGTAATCTTTTTTCCAGATTATAGTATCGTTTTTTAATTTAACCCTAGATTGACTAAAAACAATAATAGGTAAAGCTAAAATTAAGAATAAAATTACAAATTTATACATTGGGATATGTTTTATTTACTTCTGTTTATATCGATAATAGTAGAGCTAAAGTCATTCAATTCATCCAACTGGTTTTGTATTTCCTGGTTCCATTTCTCCAATTTAGCTGCATTAAGACCATGCTGTGTATCATTAGACATTCTTTCTTTTTCCTTATTTAGTTCGTCATTTGCTTTTGAATATAATTTACCTAATTTGTTAACAATATCCTTAACTTTTAAAAAATCTGTTTCCAAAATGGTTTTTCTTAATTTTCTCGCATAAAGTTCTGTCAAATTAAAAAAGATTTGGGCATGCTTCAAAGCATATTGTGAATTTTCTTTCATTAAAGATTTTGATTTAAGAAAAACAGCCTCTACTTTAACCTTAAGATCTCCTTCAATTTCTTTAGAATAGAAATATATAGCGGTATGAAAAGTATAAGTAAATTTAGTACCTGTTTTTTTTGCTAAAAAATCCTCTTTAGTTAATAGATTTTTTGAGTTCCATATTAAAGTATCTTTGAAAAATTTATTACTCTTTTGTCCAAAACAAAAAGTCATACTACTTAATAAGATTAATGTTAATACAATTTTTTTCATAGTCTAAGAACTTTAAATATTGATTATGTTTAAAATTTTACAAAAATAATCTTTTTTCTAAATGTGTATAAAAAATTAATATAAAAGAGTATAAAATATAAAAGCGAAAAGTGTAAAATAAAAGAATCAGAATAATATTTATCTTTGCAGATAGTTATAAAGATAATGAATCCTGTTATAAAATTTTTATTATTGCCATTTTCATTTATTTACGGGCTGATTATATGTGTCCGTAATTTGTTATATGATTTTAATATTTTAAAATCTAAGGCTTATAATTTGCCAGTTATTTCCATAGGAAATCTATCTATGGGAGGCACAGGTAAGACGCCTCATATAGAATATCTTATAAGGTTGCTTGGCAATAAATATAAAATATCAACATTAAGTCGTGGTTATAAGCGCAAAAGCAAAGGGTTTCTTTTGGCAACAGGTAATCATAGTTTTTATGATATAGGTGATGAACCTTTGCAGTATTTTGATAAATATAAGCAAATAAGCGTAGCTGTATGTGAGAACCGTTGCAAGGGTGTTGAGAATCTGATAGAACAGATTAACCCGGAGGTGATTTTGCTTGACGATGCTTTTCAGCACAGGAGTATAAAACCGGGATTAAATATATTGCTGACAGATTATTATGATATGTATCATAAGAATTTACCTTTACCTGCCGGAACTCTGAGGGAGTTTAAGATGGGTGCCAATAGAGCCGATATTATAGTAGTTACAAAAACTCCTGATGTGTTTTCGCCTATTCTTATTAAGGAAGTTATATCTCAAATAAAGCCAAAGCCGCAGCAGAAAGTATATTTTTCATATATAAAATATGGAAATCTTATCCCAATAAATGAGCCGCTTGCAGAAAAACAGAAATATTTCCCTTTTATATTACTTTTTTCAGGCATTGCTAATCCATATCCTTTAGAAGATAAGCTTAAGCGTATTTGCACTGATTTGATAACTGTTAAATTTGATGACCATCATTCGTTTACAATAGATGATTTAAAAAAGGTAAAAGAGAAATTTTTAAGCCTGCCAACTCAAAATAAGATAATAGTAACTACTGAGAAAGATGCTGTTAAATTGAAAGTTCCTGAGTTAGCCGAAGAATTAAAAAAACTTCCATTATTCTATGTTCCCATAGAGATAGAATTTCATAATAGGGATAAAGCAGCTTTTGATAATGATGTATTGGAGTTTTGTAAAGCTAATATAAAAGCTTGAAAAAGAAAATCATTTTTAATTCACAACTTAACCTTCAAACTTCAACACTCAGCATTAAAAATTAAGCATATTATCCTTTAAGTGCTTCGGCGCCGCTTACAATTTCCAATAATTCAGTTGTAATCGCAGACTGGCGGGCTTTGTTATAGTTAAGTCTGAGGATTTTTAGCAGTTCGGTAGCATTATCAGTCGCAATATGCATAGCTGTCATTCTTGCCCTGTGTTCAGAACTGGCAGAGTTGACGGCGGCATTATACAGATTTACTTTAAGGCACATAGGCACTAAACTTGATAATATGTCCAATTTGCCGGGTTCAAAGATATAGTCGTTTTCTTTAGATATTTCTTTTTTAAGTGAAACCTGAAAGGGTAAATATTGCTCTGTAACAGAACTTGCACCTGCGGAGGTTTTAAAGTTGCTATAAACTAAAAATATCTTATGATATTTAGCGGTTTTATAATCAAGAATTAGTTGTTTTGAGAGATTATCTGATAAATCAATTAGTCCCTGTTCGCTGAAATCATTATAATCGGCGATAACATTATATTTTCGCCTGACAAAATAATCATTAATTTTTTTCCCTATACAAATCAAATCAACATTATTGGCTTTAATATTGTTAGATTTAATATTGTTATCTATATTAGAAATGACTGTTTTAATAATATTAGTATTAAAAGAGCCGCATAAACCCCTGTTAGAGCCAAATACTACAAATAATAATCTATTACTTTTATTAGTGTTAGTGTAAATACCATCTTCAAGCGAAGTAATATAAGTAGCGAGATTATTAACCAACTCATAAAGTTTGGTAGAGTAGGGGCGGAACTTCAATACAGTTGATTGAGCTTTACGAAGTTTAGACGCCGATACTAACTTCATTGCACTGGTTATCTGTTTTATTGAATCAACAGTTGATATCCTTTGCCTTATTTCTTTAAGATTTGCCATAGAAAGCTAAATTGATAATGTAATAATTTGGTAATGTAGTTTAAATATTTCACATTTTAAAAATGTGAAACATTAGTGATAAAATCATTTTAATGTTTTAATAATATCTAAGCATATTTTGTCAAGTTGAGCTTTAATATTATCGTCAATTTTACCTTTTTTTATCTCATTAAGCAATTCTTTATAATCTATTTCAAGTTTATTTAAATATTCTTCTTCAAATTCAGCTATTTTATTAGGGGCAAGATCTTTAAGAAGATTTTTAGTACCTGTATATATAATAGCTATTTGTTTTTCAACGGGAATAGGTGTGTATTGAGGTTGTTTAAGAATTTCTACATTTCTGACACCTTTTTCAATTACAGCCTTAGTTGAAGCATCAAGGTCAGAGCCGAATTTAGCGAATGCTTCAAGTTCACGATATTGAGCCTGGTCTAATTTAAGCGTCCCTGCAACTTGTTTCATTGCTTTAATCTGTGCATGTCCTCCTACCCTTGAAACCGAAATACCCACGTTAATTGCAGGGCGAACACCTGCATTAAATAAACCTGTTTCAAGGAATATCTGTCCGTCTGTGATAGAAATAACATTAGTTGGAATATAAGCGGAGACGTCCCCTGCTTGTGTTTCAATAATAGGAAGCGCTGTAAGCGAGCCTCCTCCTTTAACTTTGTCTTTAATTGACTCAGGTAAATCGTTCATATTTTTGGCAATCTCATCAGAGGATATAACTCTTGCTGCACGCTCTAACAATCGGGAATGAAGATAAAAAACGTCTCCGGGATAAGCTTCCCTGCCTGGTGGTCTTCTCAGTAATAAAGATACTTCTCTGTAGGAAACGGCTTGTTTTGAGAGGTCGTCGTAAATTACTAATGCCGACCTGCCCGTATCCCTGAAATATTCGCCTATAGCACATCCTGTATAAGGTGCATAGAACTGCATAGCTGCAGGGTCGGATGCTGTGGCAAGTATAATTACTGTATAAGGCATAGCGCCATTATCTTCTAATATTTTGTAAATATTTGCTATTGAAGAGCCTTTTTGACCGATAGCGACATAAATGCAATATACAGGATCGCCTTGCTCGTAGTATTGTTTTTGATTTATAATAGTGTCAATAGCTATAGCAGTTTTACCTGTTTGCCTGTCCCCAATTATGAGTTCTCTTTGTCCTCTGCCTATTGGTATCATAGCATCAATCGCTTTGATGCCTGTTTGCAAAGGTTGATTGACAAGCTGACGGAATATGACGCCCGGAGCTTTTCGTTCTAAAGGCATTTCAAAGCTTTCTCCCTGGATAAGACCTTTCCCATCAATCGGTTCGCCGAGTGTATTGATAACCCTGCCTAACATACCTTCCCCTGCTTTAACTGAAGCTATTCTGCCCGTTCTTCTTACTTTGTCGCCTTCTTTAATCTGATTATATTCTCCAAGTAACACAGCTCCTACATTATCTTCTTCAAGGTTAAGAACTATCCCTTTAAGATGATTGCTGTCTTCAAATTCAATCAACTCGCCTGATTGAGCATTTTGTAACCCATAGATACGGGCAATACCATCGCCAATCTGCAACACTATACCGGTTTCTTCAAGTTTACCTTCATAATTAAATTTTGAAATCTGCTCTTTCAAAATTGCAGATACTTCTGCCGGTTTAATTTCTGCCATAGTTATATATGTTTATTTATTATTTCTAATAGTTTATTAAAAATTTAATCTTTTATCTTTTACTAAAATCCTTTCTCGTAAATATTGATAGAAAATTGTTGTTTAAGTTCTTTAAGATTTTTTGCTATACTTGCATCATATTGTTTATCGTCATAAGTTATTTTTAATCCTCCAATAAGATCGGGATTAATTTTTTCTTCAAGTAAAACATCATAACCTGTATGAGCCTTTATTTTATTAATAATTTTTGTTTTTGTATCATTATTTAGCTTAACAACAGTTTCAATCAATACTTTTTTAATCTTTTTATTTTCATAGTATAAATTAAGAAACTGTTCGCCTATATTATTTAGATAAAGCTCTCTGCTTTTACTGACAATTAAAAGGAGAAATTCATAAGTTATCTTGTTAAATTTAGTGGCAAAACTAATTTCAAAAAAATTCTTTTTTTGTTTTAATGAAATCACGGGGCTGCAAATAAAATTATGAAATTCAGCATCCGTCTTATCTAATTCCAGTAATAATTGGAGGTCAGTTTTAACCTCTTCTATTTTATCAGCTTCAACAGCAAGCTGATATAAAGCTTTTGCATATCTGTAACCTAATTTTGAATCTTTCATTAAAAAAAAGAATTGTAAAATTAATATGTTCTGAAACCTATAATTTTTCTGACTTCGCTGATAGTTTTTGCAGCGCTTTCTCTTGCTTTATTCCTGCCCATATCGGCAACTTTATTAATATATGTATCATTGTTGGCAATTTCCAGTATTTTAGCTCTCAAAGGCGCTACAAAATTATTAATATCTTTAGCAAGTTGATTTTTTATTTCGGAATACTTTATTTTGCAAGTGTTGAATTGTTCTTCAAAGTATAAATTAGTGTCAGGTGGTGATACTATTTTCATAATATCAAAGAGATTCTGTATAGCCTGAGGTTTTTCCTGGTTCATCTGTGTTGGACCGCTGTCAGTAACAGCCCTCATCACTTTCTTCCTGATAGTTTCGCAATCGTCGGCAAGATAAATAGCATTACCTTCCGATTTCCCCATCTTGGTAGAGCCGTCAAGTCCTGGCACTTTAACGAGTTCATCGCCAAAATTATAAGCGACTGGTTCGGGGAAATACTCTGTGTTATACATCCTGTTAAATCGTTTAGCGAAGGTTCGCGTCATCTCAAGGTGTTGTTCTTGGTCTTTGCCAACAGGCACCTTATGGGCTTTATGAATGATAATATCGGCAGCCATCAACGTGGGATATGTTAGCAAGCCTGCATTAATATTATCAGGTTGCTGGCGTATCTTTTCCTTGAAAGAAGTGCAACGCTCCAGTTCGCCTGTATAAGCATTCATATTGAGAAGCAAGTAAAGCTCAGTAACTTCCTGAACGTCGCTTTGAATATATAAAGTAGCCTTATCGGGGTCAATACCGCAGGCAAGATATTCAACCAATACCTGCTTCACACTGCCTTTAAGGTCTTTAGGTGTCGGATGAGTCGTCAAAGAATGATAATCTGCAATAAAGAAAAAACAATTATTCTCATTCTGCATCCTTATAAAATTCTTAATCGCTCCGAAGTAATTGCCTATATGGAGATTTCCTGTTGGTCTTATGCCGCTGACTACTGTATTTCCGTTTATTTTATTCATTGTTCGCAATTTCTTTATTTTCTGATACAGATTCAATATGAACTATAGGTTTCATTTGCGGAAATAAAAGTACGTCCTGGATGGAATGCGAATCTGTCATTATCATAGCAAGCCTGTCAATGCCAATACCAAGACCTGCAGTAGGTGGCATACCGTATTCCAGCGCCCTTAGAAAATCTTCATCCAGCACCATAGCTTCCTTATCACCGCGGTTGGCGAGTTCGAGCTGGGCTTCAAACCTTTGGCGTTGGTCAATAGGGTCATTCAATTCGGAAAAAGCATTACAAATCTCTTTGCCATTACAAATTGCTTCAAACCTTTCAACAACTCCTTCTTTATCCCTGTGTTTTTTCGCAAGCGGCGACATCTCAACAGGATAATCTGTAATAAAAGTAGGTTGTATAAGGTTAGGTTCGCATTTTTCACCGAAAATAGTATCTATTATTTTCCCTTTGCCCATTGTCTTATCAAGTTCTATATGCAGTTTAGCAGCAAGTTCTATTAGTTCATCTTCATTCATTCCTGTTATGTCAAAACCTGTAAATTCCTTAATAACTTCAGCCATAGTATATCTTTTCCAGGGTCTTTTGAAGTCAATAATTTTATCGCCTGTTTTAATCTGGGTAGTTTTATTTAAATCCAAAGCGACTTTTTCTACCATTTCTTCCACTAAATCCATCATCCAGTTATAGTCTTTATAGGCTACATATAATTCCATCTGTGTAAATTCAGGATTATGAAACCTGTCCATACCTTCATTTCTGAAGTCTTTTGAAAATTCATATACGCCGTCAAAGCCTCCGACAATAAGCCTTTTA
The DNA here is from genome assembly GCA_017998135.1 of Bacteroidales bacterium. Classification (GTDB taxonomy): domain Bacteria; phylum Bacteroidota; class Bacteroidia; order Bacteroidales; family JAGODS01; genus JAGODS01. Next base: position 1,034 of record JAGODS010000035.1, on the reverse strand, counting down.
AGATATAATTCATTAGCAATTCTTAGATACAGGGTAATATCCAGAGTATTATGATGAGTTTTGAAAGGTCTGGCTGCAGCGCCACCATATAGAGGCTGCAATACAGGAGTTTCTACTTCAAGGTAGCCTTTGGCATTGAGATAATCCCGCATTGAATTTACTAAAGCTGTCCTCTTAACAAATACTTCTTTGATATTAGGATTAACAATAAGATCAAGGTAACGCATCCTGTATCTCTGTTCAGGATCGGTGAATGCATCCCAGGTCTTACCCTCTTTTTCTTTAACAACCGGCAGAGGACGTAAAGTCTTTGTAAGGAGTTTAAGTTCTTTAACGTGAATGCTTATCTCTCCCATCTTTGTAATAAAGACATAACCTTTGACGCCGATAATATCACCCAAATCCAAATGCTTTTTGAATAATGTATTATAAAGCGATTTGTCTTCGCCGGGGCAAATATCGTCTCTTTTAATATAAAGCTGTATTTTACCGCTACTGTCTTGTATTTCGCAGAAAGAGGCAGCCCCCATAATACGCCTTTGCATTATTCGCCCGGCTATTGTTACATCCTGATACAAACTATTATCCTTGGGATAATTATTTATTATTTCTTCTGCTGTTACATTTACATCAAAACATTCAGCAGGATATGGATTAATACCCATATTAATAATTTCAGCCAGCGATTGTCTCCTGAATTGTTCCTGTTCGCTTAATTCTATTGCCATTTCTTAAAAAAAAATTTCGGCAAAGATAAATATATTTTACTAATCTGATAAGTCTCTCAGCTATAATTTATATTTCATTAAAACCTTATCTTTTTTAAAAAGATAGGGTTTTAATCTTTTGATTTTTACAGTGCTTATAAAGCCTCTTCGCATAGTTCCCTTTGTTAATAGTTTTAAGTGCATCTCTAAATACTAATTTTTTAACACAAAGAGCACAAAGGACTACCACTAAGAACACAACCGAGCGAAGCGAGCTCATAAGCACCTTTAAAAATTATTTAGTATTGCGCATAATAAAATCAAGAC
>JAGODS010000347.1 GCA_017998135.1 Bacteroidales bacterium | reverse complement strand
TCTATTGAATGTTTAGAGAAAATAAAATCCATCTTTTTGTTTAATTTGAAATGCAAAGATACTAAAATTATTTAATGTAGTTACGAAATTTTGTATATCTAATAAGAAATGTAAAATTTTGATAACACTAAAGCGATAAATATCAATATTGATAATAATAGGTTTAACGAAAATATCTTTTATTTTTATAATTTTGCAATTATTTATTACTAAAATGAGACAGTTAATATTTATTTTGATAGTTATATCTTTTATAGGATGTAAAAGAGATGTTGTTTATGAAAAACAAACCATAATTGAAAATAATATCTGGTATAGAATAGACAGAAATCATTTGCTGAAATTTGAAGCCGAAATTAAGGATATATACATGGATTATACGGTTTATATCAAGCTAAGATATAAGACGTCATATTCCTTTAATAATCTTAAAATCGGTTTTTGTATGTATTCTCCCGAAAACGAAGAACGCTACAGCGAGCATAATTTGCAACTGAAAAATAAAGACGGCTCCTTTATCGGCTCCAGGTCCGGCGATTACAGGGATTTCGAATTTCCTCTTCTCAAAAATATCGAATTTAGCGAGAGCGGAAAATATAAATTTGAGCTTGAAAACCTGATGGATAAATATGAAATACCGGGCATTATGCAAATTGGTATATCTGTTAAAAAAGAGAAAAAATTAAAAAATAATTAGTGGAAGCCAAATTAGATATATTAGCTTTAAAAGACTGGATTAAATCCTGTAGTCATCCGCTTGTTATAGCCGGACCCTGTAGCGCCGAGACCGAAGAGCAGGTATTGCAGACTGCACAAGGACTTTCGGGAAACGAACATATAAAGATTTTCAGGGCAGGCGTCTGGAAGCCCCGCACAAGACCTTCTGCTTTTGAAGGTGCAGGTGAACAGGCTTTAGGCTGGCTGCAAAAAGTTAAAGAACAAACGGGCTTAATGCCTGCAACTGAAATTGCCAATGTAAAACATCTGGAATTAGCCTTAAAATATGGAATTGATATAATATGGCTGGGCGCCCGCACAACTACTAACCCCTTTTCGGTGCAGGAAATAGCCGAAGGTCTTAAAGGTAAAGATATAGCTGTACTTGTCAAAAATCCGGTTATGCCTGACCTACAACTCTGGCTTGGAGCTATTGAACGCATTAATAATGCCGGTATTAAAAAAATTATTGCTGTTCACAGAGGTTTTAATTCTCTGCAAAGAGGACGCTACAGAAACTCGCCCGAGTGGAGACTCGTAATAGAACTAAAACGCCTGCACCCCGAATTGCCTGTTATTTGCGACCCCAGCCATATCAGCGGCACACGCCTGTATCTTGCTGAAGTTGCGCAGATGGCTATGGATTTGGGGCTCGCCGGCTTGATGGTTGAAGCCCATATAGACCCTGCAAATGCCCTAAGCGATAAAAGACAGCAACTAACGCCTTCGTCTCTGCTTGCTCTTTTAAAAGGACTTAAAACAAGAAACGAATACTCCGGCAGTCCAAGCTTTGATAAAATACTTTTAGAACTAAGAACTAAAATTGACCTGCTTGATGAACAACTATTGCAGTTTATGAGCCAAAGGATGCAACTTGTCAGAGAAATTGCAGGATATAAAGACAAAAATGATGTTACCATACTGCAAATTAAACGCTGGGACGAAATAATTAAAAACAGACTTGCCAAAGCCGACGAACTCAACCTTAACAAAGATTTCATCCAGCTCTGGTATAACCTCATCCACGAAGAGTCCATCATCGTCCAAACCGAAATTATGAACAAAAATAAAAACAAGTAAAATTTAAAATGGATTTAAATCCAAATTAGTCCCAGCGTCCACGCATCGTCTCTTTCTCAAGTTATTTAATCCCAATCCTGCAAGCTTTTTTATTAAGTATTAATAAGTTTAAAGAAATTATTAAATTTGCAAATTGAAACATTACAATAATTGATTATGGAAAGAATAGTTAACATAAATATTGAAAAGTTGCCCGAAGGTATGTATCTCGCCACATCTGAAGATATTCAGGGATTAGTAGCCCAGGGTAGAACTATTACTGAAACTATTGAAATAGCAAGAGATATTGTTAAAAAATTAATTGAAGCTCAAAAAAGCGAAGGTAAAAAAAATAAAAATCTTTTACCTATAGCCAACTCTTTTAACTATCCCTTAGTAATTGGTTTATAAATTCAGATATGGGAAAACTATCAGGTTATAAATATCGTGAAATTGTAACACGGTTAAAAGCTTTTGGCTTCAGTTTTTTCAGACAGGCAGCAGGAAGTCACGAAATATGGTATAATAATAAAACAAAAAAATATACAACCATACCAAATCATAAAGGCGATATGCCCGAAGGAACACTAAAAGCTATACTAAAACAAGCAGATATTACACCAGAAGATTTTATTAAATAAAAATAAGAAAATATCTAAATATCTCATTTTTTAATTAATTCTTAGCAATCTTGCGGTTAAATCATGTATTTTAGAGGGCTTATTATTTTTATTCATAATCTCCCACATTTTTAGATTTTTACATATATCAAAAAAATAAATGTGTAAAATTTTAATAAATAATAACCTGTTTCAAAAAATTTATTAATTTTGCCCCCGAGTTAAATTTTTATATGCGTTGTCGTAACTATACATATTGCAATTTTATCCAACCCTCTGAAACCCTTGACTACGTAGAGAGAGAGAGAGAGAGAGAGAGAGAGAGAATGTCTTTTAGAGAGCAAACATAAATGTTTCACATTTTCCAAATGTGAAACATTAAAATTCTATTTCCTTTTCTCCTTAATTAATAATATTTTATTAATTCTTTACAAGTTTTTCCCAAAAAGTTACAACCTTTTCCCAAAAAGTTACAACTTTTTCCCAAAAAGTTACAACCTTTCCCCAAAAAGTTACAACCTTTCCCCAAAAAGTTACAACCTTTTCATAAAAAGTTACAACC
>JAGODS010000346.1 GCA_017998135.1 Bacteroidales bacterium | reverse complement strand
CAAAGCTGCTAAAAAATTGTGTCAACTATTAAATGAAACTGAAACATTTTATCCAGGTACAACTCTCAGGTTATTATATAAAATCGCGTCAGGTTAATCTGCGTCTAAGTCAGGAGTTCTGAAATTATTGGGTAATAGTATTAAATCCTTTGAGGGTTATATATCGTATGTTTTATTATAAACAAGGCGTTACAAAGACTAATATAAAATATACTTACAGGGTTTAAAAACGAAATTAGGGTGAAAGATGGGGCTCGAACCCACGACCTACGGAACCACAATCCGCCGCTCTAACCAGCTGAGCTACATTCACCATTTGAGGCTGCAAAAATACAAAAATTTTAAATATACAGTGTATTTTTGTTTGAAAATAAAAAAAATCTCTTGTGTTTAATAACTTAAAAGTATGGTTAACTTGAAAAGAATATTTTTTATTATTCTTTAAAGGATACTTTATTTCAATAGTTTGGTAACTAAATCGGCGGCATCTTGAAGTTGAATAGCAGAATATACTTTAAGTCCCGAGTTGTCAATAATTGTTTTGGCTTCTTCAGCATTGGTTCCTTGTAGTCGCACTATAATTGGAATAGTAATTTCGCCAATATTCTTATAAGCATCAACAATGCCTTTGGCAACTCTGTCGCAACGTACTATACCGCCGAAGATATTAATAAGTATAGCTTTGACACTTGTATCTTTTAATATTATACGGAAAGCGGCTTCAACTCTTTTAGCGTCAGCGCTGCCGCCAACATCAAGAAAGTTGGCAGGTTCGCCTCCTGAAAGTTTGATAATATCCATTGTTGCCATTGCCAGTCCTGCGCCATTAACCATACAGCCAACATTACCATTAAGTTTGATAAAATTTAAGCCAAAGCTTCCTGCTTCAATCTCCATAGGGTCTTCTTCGTTGAGGTCTCTCATTTCTACAATGTCAGGATGGCGAAACAGGGCGTTATTATCAATACTTACTTTAGCATCAGCAGCAAAGATTTTATTATCTGAAGTTTTGACAACAGGATTGATTTCAAATAAAGTAGCATCATTTTTAAAATATGCTTTATATAATCCTTCAACGAATTTGGTCATCTCAGTGAAAGCCTGCCCTGATAAACTAAGATTAAAAGCTATTTTTCTGCATTGAAACTGTCTTAAACCAACTTTAGGATCTATTTCTTCCTTATAAATAAGCTCAGGTGTTTCTTCAGCCACCTGTTCTATATCCATACCTCCACGAGGGGAATACATAATCATATTTTGTTTGCTTTGCCTGTTGAGCAGGATACTTATATAAAGTTCTTTTATATCATAATCTCCGGGATAATAAATATTCTGTTCGATTAAAACTCTTCTGACTTTTTTACCACAGGGACCAGTTTGGGGAGTAACTAATTGCATACCGAGTATGTTTTTAGCATATTTTTCAACTTCTTCAAGAGATTTGGCAATTTTAACACCGCCGCCTTTGCCTCTGCCGCCGGCGTGAATTTGAGCTTTAACAGCCCAGATATTAGTACCTGTATTTTCCTGTATGATTGAAGCTGCACTAACAGCGTCTTTAGGTGTGTCAGCGACAATTCCGGCAGGAACCCGCACCCCGAATTGCTTCATTATATTTTTGGACTGATATTCGTGTAAATTCATTATAAAAAAATATTAGTAATTTTACCGACAAATTTATATCATTTTTTCTAACTAATTATAATTTTATAATTTTTTATGCTTTTATATCAGATTGCTTTAACTTTAATTCCTAATGTGGGAAATAAAAGAGCCAAAGATTTAATAGATTATTGCGGCAGCGCTGAAGCCGTTTTTAAAGAAAAAAATAAAAATCTTTTAAAAATTCCTAGTATAGGTGGTAACTTGTCCAAAAGTTTGAAAAATCCGAAAGAACTGTTAGAACGAGCAGAGAAGGAAGTGAAATTTATAGAAAAATATAAAATAAAAGCATTGTTTTATATGAATGATGATTATCCCATCAGACTGAAGGAAGCGGAAGACTGTCCACCTCTTTTGTATTACAGGGGAAATGCAAATCTTGATAATGTTAAAGTGCTGAGTATAGTTGGGACACGCACTGCTACTGATTATGGTAAAACATTATGCAAGGAGATAATTAAGGATTTGCACTATTTGAATCCTTTAATAGTAAGCGGACTGGCTTATGGCATTGATATATCGGCTCATAAAGCTGCTTTGGATTATAAACTTGAAACTGTAGCTGCCTTAGGCCACGGTCTTGATACTATCTATCCTTATCTGCATAAAAATATTGCTATCAGGATGCTTGAAGAAAACGGGGGTTTACTAAGCGCCTTTCCAAGCGAGACCAAGCCTGACAAGATGAATTTCCCAGCGAGAAATGCAATTATAGCGGGTTTGGCTGATTGTGTGCTGGTTGTTGAATCTAAAAATAAAGGCGGGGCGCTAATTACAGCAGGTATTGCTAATTCATATAACAGAGATGTGTTTGCTGTGCCTGGCAAAGCAGGCGATGTCTGTTCGGCAGGCTGTAATTTCTTAATAAAGACAAATAGGGCAGCTCTTGTAGAAAATGCTGAGGATATTATACAGGCGATGAATTGGGACATAAAAGAAAAAAAACCTAAACAGGCTGAACTTTTTTATGAGCTTAATGAAGATGAACTGGCGATAGTGGAAATACTCAAAAACAATGAAGAAGCAACTATTGATTTTTTAGCCAGGCATATTAATCTTTCATACACACGCTTAGCTGAGCTTTTACTGACTATGGAACTCAATGGTATCATCCGCAACCTGCCAGGAAAGATTTATAAACTAAATTAAAAAAATTTTTGGTATTAAAATATTATTATTTTTGCACTGATTTATTTTAAACTAAATTATTCAGATATTTGGCTAAAGTTTGATTTTCATAGTTTTAATTTAATTTAAATTCTGACCTTAAGGTTGGGGGCAATTAAAAATATTGCTATATAAACAT
>JAGODS010000034.1 GCA_017998135.1 Bacteroidales bacterium | reverse complement strand
GGGAACTAAGCGAAGCGATCTCATAAGCACCTTTAAAATTATATAATATTGCGCATAAACTCTAATGAGTAACTTTTTTGTATGAATTATAAAGGTTAAAGCTTTTTGTGATTAGTTCATTAGTTTTTAAGTTTAGTGATACACACAAATTATAAATTAGCAATTTTAAATATTTCTTCTAAAAATACTCTGTCATTATTAAGACGAGGAACTTTATGCTGACCGCCAAGTTTGCCCTTTTGTTTGAACCATTTGTAAAAAGTCTGCTTAGGTAAGCTTCTAATTATAGGCTGAGAAAGAATTAAATCCCTGTATCTCTTGGCTTCATAATCTGAATTAATTGTTTTTAGTGCATTATCAAGTACTTCTGCGAAAAACTGAATGTTTGCGGGTGCTGTAATAAATTCTATAAGCCATTCGTGAGCACCTGCTTTATTTTTAGAGAAATAAACAGGAGCAGCGGTATATTCGTTGATAATAGCGTTTGTTTTTTCGCAGGCGATTTGAAGAGCTCTTTCGGCATTGTCTATAATCAACTCTTCGCCAAAGGCATTAATATAATTTTTTGTTCTGCCTGTAATATGAATTCTGAAAGGGTTTAAACTTGTAAATTTAATTGTATCACCGATAAGATAGCGCCAGAGCCCCGCATTGGTAGAAATTAAAATAGCATAATTTTTACCCGTTTCAACCTGTTCAAGGGTATAGGTATCAGGAAAAGCTTTACCAGCATCCTCAGGCTTTATAAATTCATAAAATATGCCATAATCAAGCATCAGCAACATATCGTCTGTGTTATTCCTGTCCTGTATGCCAAAAAAGCCTTCAGACGCATTATAGGTCTCTATATATTTAATATCTTTATTAATGATTTCTTTGAACTGTTCTTTGTAAGGCTTAAAACTAATACCTCCGTGAGCAAACATCTCAAGAGCAGGCCAGACCTCTGATATATGTTTTTTGCCACTGATTTCAAGTATCTTTTTTAAAAGAATGAGAGTCCAGGATGGAACTCCAAGTATATTGGTTACATTATCATTAATAGTTGTTTCAGCAATTTTCTGTATTTTGCTTTCCCATTCGTCCATAAGCGCAATGTCAAGCTCTGGAGTTCTGTGAAATTCAGCCCAGAAGGGTAGATTTTCTATTATTATTGCTGACAGGTCGCCATAAAAAGCATCATTATTGACTTCAAAAAATTGCCTGCTGCCCCCGATAGCAAGCCCTTTGCCGTCAAAAATATAAGTATCCGTATTATTATTGCAATATATAGCTAAAAGGTCTTTACCACCCTTAAAATGACATTCTTCCAAAGCTTGTTGGCTTATCGGAATAAACTTGCTTTTATCAGAGGTTGTACCTGAAGATTTGGCAAACCATTTTATTTTTTCAGGCCATAACAGGTTTTGCTCGCCCTTGATTAACCGGTTGATATAAGGCTTTAAATCATCGTAAGTATTAACAGGGACTCTGTTTTTATAATCATCATAATTATTTATATTATTATAATCATATTTCTTACCCCATTCCGTATCTTGTGCTTCTGTTATTAGTTTTAATAGCAAATCATTCTGAACATCAATAGGATATTTAATGAAAAGTTCAATCTGATGAATTCGTTTTTTTATTACCCAGGAAATTACAGAATTGATTAAAGCCATAAAAATATGAGTTTAGTTTATCAGGTATTTTTAAGAAAGTTTATTTCATATAGGGCATCTCTAAAAACTCCATATTCCCTCTCCTGATTTTTAGGAGAGGGTAAGGGTGAGGTAAAATTTTATTAGTTTTTAGAAGTACCCTAAAGATTAAAAAAAGCAAAAATAACAATTTTTAATAATGTTTATTATTCTTTATAAACAACTATTTAATTCTCAAAGAAAAAATAATCTTTATTCTCCAATTATTTTAATAAGTACTCTTTTATTGCGTTTGCCATCAAATTCGCCATAAAATATTTCTTCCCAGGGTCCGAAATCAAAGGCGCCGTTAGAAATAGAAATTACTACTTCACGCCCCATAATTTGCCTCTTTAGATGGGCATCCGCATTATCTTCTCCTATATTATGCCTGTAAGCGTTTTTGTTGTATGGCGCCAGTTTTTCCAGCCAGTCTATATAATCCTTATGCAGTCCTGATTCGTTGTCGTTGATAAAAACGCTGGCAGTGATATGCATAGCATTGACTAAGCACAAACCTTCTTTGATGCCGCTTTCTTTAAGAGCTTCTTCAACTAATGGTGTAATATGAACCAACTGATACCTTTTTTCTGTGTTAAAAGTCAATATTTTTTTATAAGATTTCATACTAATTTCTATTTTTATGTTTTGCAAAAATAAAAAAAATTAGTAGCTTTGCCCTTTTAATAATAAATTTTCAGTATTAATGGATATTATACCTGAATATTATTTAATAAAAAATATATATCTTTGCAGACCATTAATTTATTATATCTGTTTTCTATGAAAAAGTTACTTATTTTTACTATTTTATTACTAAATTATTTTATCGTATTTTCTCAAAAACCTTATTATATACAGCCTTTTGAAGGGGTTAATAATGACGCACCTGAATTGACAGTTTTAAATAAAGATAATAGTACTGCGGACATTACAGAATGGACTATTATGAAAACCACTTCTACATCGCTTGTTGATGGTTGGGGACATTCATCTTTCCATTGTGCTGCAGTTAATTGGCATGCAAATGGAGACGACTGGTTAATTTCACCAAGAATGCGAGTTCGCAAAGATTATAAATTTTCTTTTTGGGCGCAAGCTTGGGACCCGAACACGCCAGAAAAATTAAATATAATAGCTTCCAAGTATAAAGATTCTTTAAATACCGAAAAATATACTATCAAATTGGAAGACATTACAGTTAATTCTTCTGAAAATTTAGACGGTTATGGAACTATATATAATGGAGCACGCGGACGTTGGTGGTTATATGAATATGATCTCGAGAAAATACCAGGCTTGACTATTGGAGATACTATCTTTATTGCTATTCGTTATAATGCTCCTTCTGGTGTAGCCATTCTTTTGGACGAGTTGCAATATGATTCATATTGTGCAGGTGCAAATGCTTGGGGTACTACTGTTAATGAAGATATTTCAGGTTTTGGTTTGTGGAGAACTACTATGTGGTTCGGACTGAATACAACTTCAATGAATGAGATTTTCGGTCCTGATACAGATGGAATGTCAGGCAATATTGAAAATGATGTATATGCAGATAGTTATGTTTTTTTAAAAGATAATGTATATGGTTTCGGAAAAGCCTCGCTTTTTAGAGGACAACTTCATCATTTGGGCATACTCGGAATACATAAAGTATTATACCCGCCGGCATTACCGATAAGGATGTCTGCCTGGATAGACTTAAATGGTAATAACCAATTTGAAGATAACGAAATGGTAGCTAATGAAAAACATACATTTTTAACCGGAGCTAATTATGGCAGAAGTACAACAGCTTATTTTAATGTGCCAAAAGATGCTCCCTTAGGCACAAGCAGATTAAGGGTCAGAGTTAATTATGACGGGCAAAATAAAGCGAGCGCCTGTGAAGATTTAGGTTATGGGCAAATATATGATTATGAAGTAGAGATAATGCCTGAATTACCTAAACCCGCTGATGACCTCTTTAACAATTCATCTAAAAAACCTTCCAAAGTTGAAAATCCTAATCTATATATTTCAAGAGTAAATCTCGCTGACTTAGATAAATCAAGCCAATATTTTGGCTATTCTGAACAAATAACCGGAGGTAGTGTTGTATGGAATGGTTTTAATTATTGTAACTATACCTGGCTAACACCTGCTAATCTTACCGGAGGCGAACAACAAACTATTACGCTAAATGCAAGTCAGAACAACTGCAGTCTCGGCGCATGGATAGATTTTAACGGTGATGGAGTTTATGATGAAAATTTGGTGTCAGCAGGTGGGGAAAAACTTGGAGTTAAACAAACAAGTGATGGTTCTGCTCAATTCACCTTCACTGTTCCTTCATTTGTAAAGGAAGGGGATACTGTTGTATTGAGAGCAAGGGTTGTTAATTACAATCAGGGTCCTTCAATGACAGCTATTGGACCAACACCTGTCCCATCAAATTCAGAAACTGAAGATTACAGAGTCGTATTACACAATGCTATGCCGAGTTGCGAAGCGCCGGTTCTTACTACTTATGCTAATAAAGTAGCTAATGAGTTTGTAATTTGTCCAAGAGGCGGTTTGATGAATGTAAAACTAAAAGTTGATGCAGTTGGCGGAAATAATTGTAGCGGTAACTGGCTATATAGCTGGTTTAATGGCTCTAAATATTGGGATGGTACAGGTTTTAATTTAGCTACTCCGGATTGGAAGAGCAGTTATCAGGATACTATTACTACCCTTGTAAAAGATTCTACTACCTTTACAGCATCGGTAAAATGTGAAACAGATGATAATTGTAGTAATTCTTCTTCTGTTAGAGTTATAATACTTAAAACTTCTTCCGCTATAAGTGCTGCTATTGATAATCCTGCAAACGGTGTGAATCATACAATGAAAGTTACCTGGAGCAAAGTAAACGGTGCATCTTATATATTAGAGTTTTCTACTGATAAAAATAGCTGGGATCTTCTTTATGAAGGAAATGCACTTAGTTATATTCATAGCACAAGCGACTATCCAAACGGTCCTTGTTATTACAGGGTGAAATCTTTAAAAGGCGCTGTCGGTTGTGATGATTATACTTTTATGACTGTTCCTAAATATACAGCCTGTGATAATCCTGGCATTTTGATTAGCAATCCTACAGATAATACTGTTGATATTAACATACAAGCTAATGGAAATCCCGATTATACTTATTATTCGGTTTATTGTACTACTAACGGTAAGTATCTTGATACATTAGGCAATTTCCAGGATACCCCGGTATTCAAAGTTTTTGCAAGTTGGAATGGCGCTAAAGCTCTTAATTTGGATGCAAATAAAGAATATTGTTTTTATGTTACAGCAAAAAATATAGATGGAGATGAACGCAGTTTGAAAGATGCTTCAAAAGCCTGTGCTACTACCATTACTTGCGCTCCTACTGTCAAATTCCTCACTTCTAACCAGAACCGTTGCGAAGCCGATACCGTTAGCTTTAAAGTTATTGCTAACAGCCAGACGCCTGTTTCATATAAATGGAAATGTAATGATAATTATATAACAGATGCCACAAACTCAGTTCTCCTGTTATCTAATCTGAATAAAGTAAATGAAGGTGTTTACAATTGCGAGCTTACTAATGATTGCGGAACTAAACTTACCGATAATATATTTTTATATGTAAATACAAAACCTGTTCTAAATGTTGCTCCTGTTACAGTCAGTCGTAAAGTAGGCGATAGCTTTACTTTATCAATTTCGCCTTCAGGAACTGAGCCATTTACTTATAAATGGTATAGAAATACTATACTTTTGGAACAACAAACTACTGATAAGTTAGAAATAAATCCTGTTAGCACTTCAGACGAAGGTGTTTATTATTGCGAGATTACTAATTCCTGCGGTACAGTAAAAAAAGAAATATCTACTCTTATAGTAGGTGATCCTAATACTGTAATACTTTATGGTGTGTTTACTTATGCTAATAATAATCAAACTGCTATGACTAATACAGTTGCTAAAATTATAAATTCTGAAAACTCTAACGAATTCAGTGCTATTTCAGATGCAAATGGTAAATATATAATAAAAAATATTCCTTTAGGCACTTATAATACTGACGGAAGTACAACAAAGAAATGGGGTGGAGTAACGCCTATTGACGCATTATTATGTAACCGTAATTTTATAAGTTTATATTCATTTAAGGATAATTTAAGGAGAAGAGCTGCTGATGTAGATAAAAACAATATGATAACCCCTATTGATGCATTGTATATTAACAGACGTTTTATAGGAAGTATCAATAAGTATCCTGTATCAGACTGGATTTTTGAAAACACTAAGTTGACATTAAATACAGATACGGAACATAATTTCAGAGCTATTTGTGCAGGAGATGCTGATGGTTCTTACACTCCCGCTGCTAAAAAATTAATTTCCGACATTAATCTTATTACTGATAGCTATTTAAGTTATGAAAAAGGCAAGTTAATAGAATTGCCTGTCAGAGTGAGCAGGGATATGGAATTAGGCGCTCTCGGTCTTATCTTTTCAAAAACTAATAATAATTTTGAAATAGTGGATATTAAAACTGATATACAGTCTTTAATTTATAATGTTACTGAAAATGAATTAGCAATTGCCTGGTCAGCTCTTGATAACGCTTTAGTTCTTCAAACCGGGGATATACTTTTTAACATTATAATAAAAGTTAAAAATAACAGCAACTTTACAGGAGATAATTTGTTTACAGTAAATCCGGCAAGTGTTATGGCAGATATATATGCCGAAAGTTTTTCAGGGGAAACTCTTAGACTTCCATCTTTAAATAGAAGCATAAACGTTTCGCTTAACGATGGCTTTAGTGTTTACAATTCACCTAATCCTTTTAACAAGCAAACTAATTTTAATTATGTTTTACCTTGTGAAGCTCAGGTTAGCCTGAAAGTATATAATATTTTAGGAGAGCTTGTAAGCGATTTAGTTGGCTCAACTCAGCAGGCAGGTTCTTATTCAATTCTGTTTGATGCAGCCAATCTTCCACAGGGTGTTTATATTTATAAATTTGAAGCTGTTAATGGAGATATTCGGTTCAGCAAAATAAATAAAATGATATTAACTGAATAATTCGCTTTATAAAATATTTTTTTACTAAAACCTTAGCTTTTACTGCCAAAAGCTAAGGTTTTTTATTTATTAAACACTGATATTTATTAAACTTTTAAAATTTTTCCACATTTTATATGATATTATATATAAATTTGTAGTTTTAATTTTTAACAATAATTGTATGAATAAAAGGATTTTAGGCATAATTTTATGTTTGTTAAGCCTTAATATAATTCAGGCGCAAAGTGAAAATGAAAGCAGGCTTTTTCGTTTTCCTACAGTTAATAAGGATAACGTGGTTTTCACTTATGCGGGTGATTTATATACAGTAGCTATCAAAGGCGGCATAGCCCGTAAATTGACCAATGATATAGGTTATGAGATGTTTGCAAAATATTCGCCTGATGGGAAAAATATAGCTTTTACAGGGCAGTATGACGGTAATACAGAAGTATATCTTATGCCTTCAGAGGGAGGAATTCCTAAAAGACTAACTTATACGGCTACTCTTTCAAGGGATGATATTTCTGACAGGATGGGACCTAATAATATAATAATGTGTTGGAAAGATGATAACAGTATTGTTTATCGTTCACGTAAAAAGACTTTTAATGATTTTAAAGGACAACTTTTTGTGGCAAATATAAATGGTGGTTTGTCAGAAGAACTACCTTTGCCTTGTGGTGGTTTCTGTTCCTGGTCGCCTGATAAGACTAAGCTCGCTTATAACCAGGTTTTTCGTGAATTCAGAACCTGGAAATATTATAAAGGAGGAATGGCTGATGATATTTGGATTTATGACTTTAAAACAAAAAAGACTGAAAATATTACGAATAATATAGCACAGGATATATTTCCAATGTGGAAAGGAGATTATATATATTTTATATCAGACCGTAACCGTACAATGAATCTTTTTTCATACAATATAGTAACAAAAGAAATAAAAAAACTCACAAATTATATTGAATTCGATATTAAATTTCCTTCATTGGGGACTAATTCAATAGTATATGAAAATGGAGGTTATATTTATAATTTTGATATTAACACTCAAAAGGCGGAAAAGATTTCTATTAAAATAGCCGATGACTTTAACAGTTCTCGTCCTGAATTGATAGATGCATCAAAATTCATCAATTCATCAGCAATAGCACCGGATGGTAAAAGAGTTGTTTTCGGAGCGAGGGGTGATTTGTTTACAGTGCCAGCGAAAACAGGTATTACGCATAATTTAACACAGTCATCAGGCGTACACGACCGTAATGCTGAATGGTCGCCGGATGGTAAATATATAGCTTACATATCAGATATTACAGGAGAAGACGAAGTTTATATAATAAAACAGGATGGCTCAGCTAAGCCTGAGCAGCTTACAAAGAACAGCGATACATATAAATATTATTTAGTTTGGTCGCCTGATGCAAAAAAAATTATGTGGTCGGATAAAATGCAAAGGCTGCAGTTTGTGGATATAGAATCAAAAAAAGTAACTTTAATAGACAAAGCCTTAGATGGAGAGATATACAATTATACCTGGTCGCCCGACAGTCGTTTTATAGCTTATCCTCGTCCGGATCGTAGTTCTGAAACTATGATTTATATCTATGATTTAGCTGCAGATAAAAAATATCCTGTAACATCGGGCTGGTATAGCTCAGGCGACCCAGCTTTCAGCGATAATGGTAAATATCTCTTTTTTACATCTAATCGCGATTTTAATCCAACTTATAGCTGGACAGAATGGAATCATATATATAAAGATATGACTAAAGTTTATTTTCTAACACTAACAAAAGCAGAGCAATCGCCACTGGCGCCTGTTAATGATGAAGTAGATATTAAGCAGTCAGGAACAGAAAGTCAACAAACTGCTGATAAAGCTAAAACTAAAGACAAAGCTAAAGATAAGGAGGGAGTAAAAAAAGAAGAAGTAACTGTAAAAATTGATTTTGAGGGGATTGAAAACAGAATAATTGATTTAACGACATCAGCAGGCAGTTATAATAGCATCACTTGCACAGGAGATAATGTTTATTATATGAAAGCAGGTTCCGGTCTAATGATGTATGACTTTAAAAATAAAAAAGAAATCAAAATAGGCGATTTTCGGGGATATGAAATATCTGCTGACAAAAAGAAAATATTAGTTTTAAAAGACGGCAGATATGCAGTTTCTGACCTCCCAAAAGGAGAACTTAGAATTGAAGATTATATAGATCTGTCTAATATGAAACTTATTGTTAATCTTAAAGAGGAATGGAAACAGATTTATTATGAATGCTGGCGTCAGATGAGAGATTTTTTCTATGACCCCAATATGCACAAAGTTGACTGGAAAGCGATGCAGCTTAAATATGGTCAGTTGTTGCCATATATTAATCATCGTAATGACCTTAATTATATTATTGGAGAACTTATTGGAGAGCTAAATATAGGGCACGCATATATAGGAGGAGGAGACAGACCGCAGCTTAACAGAATTAAAACAGGATTGTTGGGAGCTGAATTATCAAGAGATAAATCGGGATATTATAAAATAAATAAAATATTTAAAGGAGAAAATTGGGCGGAAAATACACGCTCTCCGTTAACTGAAGTAGGTGTTGATGTTAATGAAGGTGATTTTATTATTGCAGTCAATGGTAAAGCAACTAATAATATGAATGATATTTATGAGGCTTTAGTTAATACTGCAAGTAAACAGGTAGAGCTTACTGTTAATAGTAAGCCTGAAGAGTCCGGCAGTAGAAAAACTATTATTATACCAATAGACAATGAAGCAGGTCTTTATTATTATAACTGGGTACAAAGTAATATAAAAAAAGTAAATGAAGCAACAAATGGGAAGGTGGGTTATATTCATATTCCAGATATGGGACCAGAGGGATTAACGGAATTTGCTAAGTATTTTTATCCGCAACTTGATAAGAAAGCATTGATAATAGATGACAGGGGTAATGGCGGTGGTAATGTGTCACAAATGATTCTGGAAAGGCTTGTTCGCACACCAATGTATATGCGTTCAGCAAGAAATATGAGACAATATTACGGACCTGACGGTATGCAGGTAGGACCTAAAATTTGTTTAATAGACAGGTATTCAGCATCAGACGGCGACCTTTTTCCCTATAAATTCAGGAAGATGAAATTAGGCAAATTAATAGGGCAGCGCACCTGGGGAGGTGTTGTCGGTATCAGGGGAAGCTTACCATTAATAGATGGTGGATCGCTAAATAAGCCGGAGTTTTCGCATTTTGATTACGAAAATAACAAATGGATAATAGAGGGTGAGGGCGTTGTCCCCGATATTATAGTTAATAATGACCCTGCAAAAGAATATACAGGAGAAGATGAACAACTAAACAAAGCTATAGAAATTATTTTGGAGGAGCTTAAAAATTATAAAGAAGAATTGCCTGATGTGCCTCCTTTCCCTGATAAAACAAAATAATTTATATTAAACTACAAAAAATCAAACCTAACCTGAATAATTCATACAAAAATGTTACTAATTAGAGTTTCCCGCAGATAACGCAGATAAACGCAGAAAAAATTAATATCAGCGAAAATCTGCGAAATCTGCGGGAGATGTATTTTTTGAAAAAATTCATGAATTAATCAGGCTAACAGGTTTTTAAAACCTGTTAGGTTTTTTAAAATTAAAATTAATTATATTATATGAGTATAGAAATTTTTTTTGGTGAAAATCAACGTGTAAATGCAAGATTAAAAGATACAGTAGTATATACAGATCAACCTGTTGAATCGGGAGGTGAAAATTCGGCGCCATCACCATTTGTTTTATTTCTTTCATCTATTGGTACCTGTGCAGGTTATTATATTAGAAGTTTTTGCCAGGAGCGTAAGATTAGCACAGATAATATTAAGATAGTTCAGAAAATGGTTTATGATCATAATACTCATCTTATATCTGACATTAATATAGAAGTTGAATTAGGACCGGATTTTCCTGATAAGTATAAAAATGCTTTGTTGAATGTAATTAATCAATGCAAAGTAAAAAAACACATTGAGAAGCCTCCAAAAATTAAAACTATTATTAAATAGCGACTAGCGGGTAGCGGGTAGCGAGTAGCGGGTAGCGAGTAGCGGGACTCAATACCAAATACTTAATTCTTAATACTCAATACCCAATACTCAATACTCAATACTCAATACTCAATACCCAATACCCAATACTCATTTTTTAATTTATGAAACAATCTATGGATTTAAGACAAAAGGCAAAAGGTTTTGGAAGAATAATTTTATTAGTAACAGGTCTTTTAGTAACATTTATCATTTTTAATACCTGTAAAAGCGTTAGGATAGCCGCACCCCCCGAAGTCGCTCAAATACCGGTTTTAACTCTAAAATCTTCATATATTAGTGTACCTATCCTGATAGATGTTATGGATTTGGAAACTAAAATTAACAGGGAGATGACCGGGTTGCTTTATGAAGATAATAGTCTGGAGGATAATAATAATGATAACCTGATGTATAAAGCCTGGAAGTTGAATAATTTCAGCTTTAGCATTAACGGTAATGAACTTAGTTACCGATTGCCTCTTAAGTTATGGATAAAAACAGGGTTTAAAATAGATAAGTTTGGCATAACAGTTTCAGACTACAGGGAATTTAATGGCGCTATTGTATTAAATTATAAGACCCAGATTAATATAAATCCTGATTTTACATTGACAACTAAAACAACATCTAATGGTTTTGAATGGATTGAAACGCCTACTATTAAGGTTGCAGGACGCGATATTTCAGTTAAGTTTGTAGCAGATATTTTACTTAAAGCAGGAAATAAGATGATTAATAAAGAAATTGACGAGGCTATTACAAAGTATATAGATTTAAGGAAATATATGCAGGAAGTCTGGACTATGGTTCAAAAACCTGTTGAGGTTAATAAAGAATATAATCTCTGGCTTAAAATTAATCCTTCCGAGATATATTCAACTCCCATAATTGGAAATAATAATAAAATCAATTTTGGGATAGCTTTAAAGTCAGTAAATGAAATAATAATGAGTCAGGAGACACCGGCTTATTCGGTTAATTCTAAATTGCCTCAATTAGGTTTTAAAAACAGTTTAGATCCCTATTTTAGTCTTTTCGTTAATACAGCTATTACTTTCAGCAAAGCAAATGAATTGCTTCAAAAAGAAATATCGGGCAAAGAATTTAGTTTTGGAAAACGAAAGATTAAAATAGAAAAAATTAATATTTATGGAAGTAATGATAAGTTTGTAGTCGCATTAACTTCAAGTGGCAGTTTTAAAGGCGAATTCTTCCTTTCAGGCAAGCCTGTTTATAATGAAGAGAATAAATCTATTGAAATAAAAGAATTAGATTTTGATATAAATACAAAAAACACTTTGATTAAAACAGCAGACTGGCTACTTCACGGGGGGTTAATTAAAATAATTGCTCCTAAACTTAAATATTCCCTTGCTGATAGATTTGTAGAAACCAAAAAGCAAATAGAAGAATATCTTGATGGAAGCAAAAGTATAAGTGGTATTACTTTTAAAGGGGAGTTGGACAATATGACTATTGATGATATTTATATAAGTACTCAGGCTATTAATGTGGTTGTCAATGTTGACGGTAAACTTTCTATTCTGATTAATAAATTATCATCTTATAAATAAATGTTGAATTTTAAATTTTGAATTTTAAATTAACACATTATACCCAATACCCAATACTCAATACTCAATACCAAATACCCATTTTAAATTTTCAAATTAACTCATTATCAAATTAATATTAATATGAATTTAGCTGACAGATTACGGAAAATTAAAGAAGAAATACCTGAAAAGGTTAAATTAATTGCTATTTCTAAAACAGAAAACGTTAATACTATAAAACAGGTTTATGATTGTAATCATAAGATTTTCGGAGAAAATAAAGCAATAGATGTTTATGATAAATATATAATATTGCCTAAAGATATAGAATGGCATTTTGTAGGACATTTGCAGACAAATAAAGTAAAAAATATTTCCACTTTTGTTAATCTGATACATAGTGTTGACAGTCTTAAATTGCTTGTTGAAATAAATAAAGAAGCAAAAAAGAAAAATCGTATTATTGATTGTTTGCTTGAGTTTCATATAGCAATTGAGGAAAGTAAATATGGTTTATCTTTAAATGATGCTGAAGGATTACTTAACTCGGAGATGTTTAATATTCTTGAAAATATAAGGATTACCGGCGTAATGGGTATGGCAACATTTACCGAAGATAAGCAGCAGATTAGAAAAGAATTTGTAAATTTGCGGAAATATTTTGATTTGATAAAAGGCAAATACTTTGCAGAGATGGATTATTTTAGAGAAATTTCGATGGGGATGAGTAGTGATTATAAGATAGCTATTGAAGAAGGGTCCACAATGGTGAGAATAGGAACTGCTATATTTAAACCCTAAATACCCTATACATAATACATAATACCCGATATGTTTAAAGATTTTTTTAATTCTCCATGGTTCTTAATTGTGCCTTATTTAGTTTTTTCTATATTTTTGGCATATCTTGCAAGAAATAAAGAAATTGGTTCAACAAAAATATTTCTTATCAGCATAACATTGACACCTTTGATAGGTTTAGTTTTTTTAATAGTTTCTCCATTTATAAATCCATATCAGGAATTAGATAAGAAGCTTAATGAATACGAATGTAAAAAATGCGGATGGAAATTTAGTTATAAATTTGAAAATTGTCCCAATTGCAATGCTCCTTATAAGGAACCTTTAACGAAATCTAATAGCGGGTAGCGAGTAGCGAGAAGCGAGTAGCAAGTAGCGAGTAGCGAGTAGCAATACCCAATACCCAATACTAAATAGGGTCTGCTGAATAATAGCAGACCACATACCAAATCAATAAAAAGATATAACTTTGCGCTAAATAAGTGCAAGGAAAAATGGCAAAAGCGCAAAAAACCCGTGCATCAAAGCACCCATAT
>JAGODS010000345.1 GCA_017998135.1 Bacteroidales bacterium | reverse complement strand
TGCAATAGCGATATCGCGGGCTTTCTCAAGGTGTGAGACAGGCGTTTCGGGCAGTTGGGTGAGTTTATACATAGGGTAGAAGCGGTTGAAATGTAAGGGATAATTAGCAAAGCCGTTTTTAACTAACCATTCGCACATCTTCTTTATCATTTCAAAGTCGTCTGTCCAGGTAGGCACTATTAAATTGGTGATTTCAAGCCATACATTCATTTCTTTAAGTATCTTCAATGTGTTAAGAATAGGCTCTAATCTGCCGCCGTTAAGCCGCATATAAATATCATCATTGAAGGATTTCAGGTTAACATTGGCGGCATCAAGGTATGGAGCAAGCTCTCTCATAGGTTTTTCATTGATATAACCCGCAGTAATCATAATATTCTTTAATCCTTTAATTTTTGCTAATTTAGCAGTTTCGTAAGTATATTCGTAAAAAGCAATAGGTTCGGAGTATGTGTAAGATATAGAGCCGCAATTATTACTTATAGTTTCGGCAACAACTTTGTCGGGAGCTAAATCTCTGTTTCTTGTCTCAGTAGGGCTTACCTGTGAAATATCCCAGTTCTGGCAGTTGAGGCAGGAAAGGTTGCAGCCTGCTGTTGCTAATGAATAGGTCTTTGTCCCAGGCTTAAAATGGAATAAAGGTTTTTTTTCAACCGGGTCAATATGTACAACGCAGGGGTTGCCATAAGCGAGTGTGTAAAGTTTGTTGTTTATATTGATTCTTGTTTTACAAATACTTTTATCTCCGGGTTTTAAGATGCATTGATTGGGGCAGAGCTGGCAACGGACAGCATTAGGCATAATCTGGTAATGCATCGCTTCTTTTTCGGTTTTTTCATTTAATTCGTCCATAGAGTTAATATTAAGGGTTTTAGAAAAAAGTTTTAATTGCTGACGAGCTATTAAGCTGTACCCGGCAATAAGAAGGCTGTTTTTAATAAATTTTCGCCTGCGTATCTTTTTTGACATCCAAAACAGAGTATTTATATGTTTTTAGAAATACGTTTCCTCATTAATTCCCAGGTTGGTGTGATGAGAAAGGATTCATCCATATAGGAAACTAATTTTATAAATCTTGTAAAAGGGATAGCGAAACTAAGCATATTGGCAGTAATATAAGGGCGTGCAGATGAATCAAAACCGCCAAGGATACAGTCGGGATTATCTTTTTTGTTTTCTAAATATGGATATTGTATAACTGAGCCGCAACCTGCACAAAAAGGAGCTTTTACACCATAAGGGTCTGTACGGTCATAATTAGCAAGGGTGAACAAGCCTGCAAGTTCGTCCGGTTTAACAAAAAATATTATTGCTTCAGGCTTATCTGTTTCATTTAGCATATCAAAGCGTTTAACAATAAGCCATTCGGCTGGCGCTTGTTCTTTTGCTGTATGTTTCATAAACTCTTTAACTGTCTCCGGGTCTTTTTTATATCTTTCTCCTTTCATTTTTCCCGGAATACCATAAGAAAGGAAATATTCAAAACCCTCTCTAAGGGTATCAGTGAAACCGCAATAGCGCATCCCGCCGCCACAGCCTATATTGCCGGCATTAAATGCCATTGCTGCACCTTTTTTTAAGATTTTCATTATATCTGCTATTAAACAATGATGTCCGTTATGCTTTAGGGCAGGATGCGCATTATGTAATTCATTACTGTAATAAAAAGCAACTGGTAGGTTTGCTGAGGGAAAATACTTATTCCAACGCTCAATAAAATTGTTTTTCAGGGTTATATCCATAAGCTAAAAATTAGGTTAAAAGTTTTTTCTTTCCGGAAATATAAAGTTTTGTTCGATTATAAAACTATGATTATTCAGACAGGAGATTTTAATCTTCCTGTTTTATATCTAACTGTTCATAAATAGAATTATTGCTGATATATTCAGGGACAAAAAGTTTCATTTTTTTAACTGTAAGGAAATTGTCCTGTTGTTTGATACTGTCAATAAGTTCGCTAATATCTTGTTCAACGGTATTAAAGTCATATTCTCTGACTTTTGCTATCATAATCTGCGGGTGGTGTGTGGGCAGCGTATTTTCCTTGTCATTAAGCAATTCTTCATATAGTTTTTCTCCAGGACGTAAGCCTGTAAATTTGATTTGTATATCCTTGCCTAAGGTTAAACCTGATAATTTTATCATCTTTTTAGCTAAATCTACAATTTTAACTGAGTTGCCCATATCAAAAATAAAAATCTCGCCTCCGTTGCCCATAGCTCCTGCTTCAAGCACTAACTGGCAGGCTTCTGGGATAGTCATAAAATAACGGTTTATTTCAGGGTGTGTTATAGTCAGTGGTCCGCCGATGTCTATTTGTTTTTTAAAAAGTTCAATAACAGAGCCGTTAGAGCCTAAGACATTGCCGAAGCGGGTAGTGATAAAACGTGTTTTTTGCTGCTTGTTAAGCGACTGAGTGTATATCTCGGCAATACGTTTTGAAGCGCCCATAATGCTTGTAGGATTTACAGCTTTATCTGTTGAAATCATAACAAATTTCTTAACATTATATTTAACTGCCAAATCAGCGATAATTTTAGTTCCTTCAATATTAGAAAGTACAGCTTCAATAGGATTATTCTCAAGCATTGGCACGTGTTTATAGGCAGCAGCGTGATAAACAATATCAGGTTTGAAAAAGTTGAAAATCTTTTCCATCCTTTCTCTGTTGTGTATATCTGCGAGAATGATTTCAAAATTTACTGGTCTGAGTTTATCCGAGAGCTCAAGTTCTATAAGATAAAGAGGTGATTCCGCCTGGTCTATTAGAATAAGTTTATTAGGTTTGTAAGCTACTATTTGCCTGACGAGTTCGCTGCCAATAGAGCCCGCTGCACCTGTTACAAGTATGTTTTTACATAAAAGTTCTTTTTTGATTTTTTGTTCATCTAATTTAATAACATCTCTTTCCAGCAGATCTGCAATATTGATTTTTTTAATTTGTTTAAAGCTTAGTTCTCCGTTAATCCAGTTAGCAACAGGCGGGACA
>JAGODS010000033.1 GCA_017998135.1 Bacteroidales bacterium | reverse complement strand
TGCCGCCGTGATGATGCCCCTGCCCTGAATGCTGGTGCTGATGATTATGTTGTTGTTCTTCAACAAGCTGCTCAGTGACTTTTTGTTCTTTTTTTGCTTTAATCTTATTAAAATGTATATGTATTTCATCAATAACTTCGTCAACGCTGAAATTCATCTTTGCTTTATTTTCTTTTAAATAGGTAGCTCCTTCTTTAAGAAAATCCATTTGTTCGTGTTCAAGTAAATGAATAAGGTGAGCAAGCACGGTATTTTTTCCATAAGTACTTATGAGCTCCATAACTTTAGTTTCATTATAGGGTTCGGCTTCCCGCTCTTCAATAGTAATAGCACCTTCGGGACAATGCCCGAGACAAGCGCCGAGACCGTCGCACATAAGTTCGCTGACAAGAGTGGCTTTACCATCTATTATCTGCAAAGCGCCTTCGTGGCAATTTGGAATACATAATCCGCAACCATTGCACTTTTCCCTGTCTATTTTTATTATTTTTCTTTTCATAAAAATTCAAATAGGAATTTAAGTATTTAATTACGCAAAATTATAAATGTTATTTAAACCCAGTATAATTTTAATTCTTAAATAATGTTAAATACATCTGAAAAGAAATTACAAATATTTATCAAGAGTCTGATTTTTCAAGTATTCCCTAAAGGTCATCGCAATTTTATTTGTTACATTGTTCATTATACATTTATTAAAGGGACATACTTTATGCTCAAGCGGACATTTCAATATTTCAATTTTACCCTCAATAGACTCATAAATCTGGAGTAAAGTAATTTTATTGGCAGGGATTTTTAATACAAATCCGCCATTAGGACCGCGTTGGGAAACTATAAAATTGTCTTTAACCAACCTTTGCAAAACCTTAGCAACATGGTGCTTTGAGCTGCCAATTTCTTTGGCTATCTGAATAACATTAATGTTTCCCTCGCTCCTGCCTATAAGAATTATACTGTGTAAAGCTATTGATGCTGCTTCGGATAAGGCTATTATTTTAGACATATATTTGTTAAATAAAAAAACAAAATTAAATTATTTTCTTTTAAACGCAATAATAAAATACAAAACTGTTATTATTCCTGCTATTCCCGAAAAAAGAAAAGTATATAGCGGTCCCAGTGTAAACCATATCAGACCCGCCAGGCTGCTTGATATTAAAGAAAAGATACTGGCAAAGCTTGTATAAAAACCGATGGCAGTAGCAGTCTCTTCTTTTTTACTTATATTGGTGATTAAGGCTTTGGATATACCCTCGGTAGAGGCGGCATAAACCCCGTAAATACAAAATAACAGTAATATAAGGTAAAAATTATTGGCAAATGCAAAAAATAGGTAAACGACTGTAAACATTATGTATCCTGCGATTAGAACATTCCTGAGCCCCATTTTATCGGCGAGATAACCTGCAGGATATGAAAACAGAGCATAAACCAAATTGTAGTATATATAAAAAGCTATCATACTGCTGTCGCTATAGCCGAAATGCTTTAAACCCAGCAACAAAAAAACATCCGAACTATTGATAAGTGCAAAAGCAAAAAGTCCCGTAATTAATATTTTATATTCCCTGTTAGCCTTTTTCCAATAACTAAAATAAGAGAAAAACTTAATTGCAGCGACCTTAGTATTATCATCATTCTTATCATTTTTTTGTTTTCTATCTTTAATTAATAAACTAAGCAGCAGAGCAACAAGACCTGGTAAAAAAGCAATTAGAAAAAGCGTTTTATAGTTTTGAGGATAAAAATAAAGATAAATAAGGGCAAGAGCAGGACCGACAGCCGCTCCTAAAGTATCCATAGCCCTATGAAAACCGAACACTTTAGCTTTATTCTCTATGCTTGACTCATCGCTGAGCATAGCATCCCTGGCACCTGTTCTAATTCCCTTACCCAATCTGTCTAAAGTGCGGGCAAAAAACACCCATACAGGATAAGTAAACGCTACTATCAGAGGTTTGGATAAAGCACTTAATCCATATCCGCTTATTATAAAGGGAGCTCTCTTACGTTGCTTGTCTGAAAGGTTACCGAAATATCCTTTACTCAAACCGGCTGTCGCTTCTGCTATACCTTCAAGAATACCAATAAATAAAACCGAAAAACCTATGGATTTAAGGTAAACAGGCATAACAGGATAAAGCATTTCGCTTGCAATATCCGTAAATAAGCTAACTATAGATAAGATTAAAACCGCTCTGGTGATAAAAGATCTTCTCAATTTTATATTTAGCTTAAAATATCAGACCTGGTTGTTTTATATAACCTTTATAATTCATACAAAAAAGTTACTCATTAAAATTTCCCGCAGATAACGCAGATAAACGCAGAAAAAATTAATATCAGCGAAAATCTGCGAAATCTGCGGGAGATGTATTTTTTGAAAAAATTATTAAATTAATCAGGATAAAAACATCCAGGTCTGTATAATAAAATAATTATATATTAAAAATTCTCGCCTTCCATCTGGAAATAAGCCTGGGGATGCTCACAGGCGGGGCAGGTATTCAATGCCTTTTTACCTTCGTGTATATAGCCGCATTTAAGACATTTCCATTTAACAGGCTGTTCTTTTTCAAACACCTTTTTTTCCTGTATATTTTGCAAAAGCTTCATATACCTCTTCTCGTGATGAGCTTCTATTTTAGCTATAACCTTAAACTTAGTAGCTATTTTAGCGAAGCCCTCCTCTTCTGCTATTTTAGCAAATTCAGGGTAAAGCATAGACCACTCTTCATTCTCGCTTTCGGCGGCAGCTTTAAGATTTTCTTCCGTAGTACCTATCTTGCCGGCAGGATACATAGCAGTAATTTCAACAGCACCGCCTTCGAGAAATTTAAAAAACTCCTTAGCGTGTTGCTCTTCATTTATTGCAGTTTCCATAAACAATTCGGCTATTTGTTCATAACCCTCTTTCTTTGCAACTTTAGCAAAAAAAGTATATCTGTTCTTTGCCTGCGACTCACCTGCAAAAGCTTTTAATAAATTTTTTTCAGTTTTAGTTCCTTTAATACTTTTTAAATTTTCCATATAAAACAAGTTAATTAGTAAATAAATTAATAATAATATTTCGGCACAAAAATACCACTTTTTTTGAAATACGAAATAATCAATAATAAATATTTAAAAAAAATCAGGAAACAATAATATAACCTGATTAATTCTCAAGCCTTATTTTATTTCCTTAACCCATAGTAGGAATATTAATCTTCTGCCATCCTAACACCCCTTCGGGGTTTGATTGTATTTAGGGGAAAATGGAGTTTTTAGAGATGCCCTTTACCTTATTTGTAGTATAAAAACAAAGTTAGAAAATTTCAGGTGAAATTGTCGTTCTCCATCATATATATAAAATAAGATTCTTTACAAAAAAATGAATAATTCAGGTTTTAGGATTGTTTTATAATTTTTGATTAAAAGTAAAGATAAGGTTGATGAAAAAATTCCAGATTGTTACTATTATAATAGCTATTAGCTTTGAAAGATAAAAATTGTACTTCTGGCGAGTTACGAGAAACCATATAACGAGCAGGTTTATTAGTAAACCTATTAAGGCTATGCTCAGAAAATTGGTATATTCTATTAAGATATTAGTATTTTGGCTATGAAAAGTCCAGATTCTGTTAAGAAAATAATTAGAAGTTGCAGCAGCTATAAAACCAATGGTGTTTGCTATATATTTGTTTATTTTGGCAATTTCCTTGAATAACCAGGTTAATCCAAAATCCACAACCATCCCAGAACCTCCGACCAGACAGAATTTGATAAGTTTAATTATTAAAGCTAAATTCATAAATTTTCTAATTAATATTATTAATTATATAATTCAATCTTTGCTGAAGTAAATCCTCATTATAATGCAATTTTAGCCCATTAAAATTTTTAGATTTATTTATTGCATCGTTTATATTAAAACTATCTTGTTTAAGTGAATAATAAAAGCCTTTCATCTTATAATAATCTGCAAGGTATTCCTGTTCAGTTTGCCCTGGAGTAGGAACAAAAACAGCTTTTTTACCTAGCAGGCATAAATCCATAATACTACTATATCCAGGTCTGCAAATAACAAGTTCAGCCTTATTAATCAGTTCAAACAAAGCATTTGAATTAAGATGCGAATATATAATAAAATTATCTATAGGCTTTTCTATATTTATTTTATTTATTGATCTCGCTTCTGTATTAATTTTCCCTTTGACTAAAGCTATTTTCAAAGAGGAATGCATTTTGACATCTTTTAAAATTATATT
Organism: Bacteroidales bacterium; assembly: GCA_017998135.1. Lineage (GTDB taxonomy): Bacteria > Bacteroidota > Bacteroidia > Bacteroidales > JAGODS01 > JAGODS01. The sequence continues at coordinate 9,572 of JAGODS010000033.1, read as the reverse complement.
TTCAAAAATGCTGCGCTGCGGTTCGGGACCGGAAAGTATAAAAAGTATATCTGTTTTATTATTTTCAGTGGATAACAGATTATTTGCTCTGCTTTTATTTTTATCTAAAGAAACAAAACGAGAAAGCGGATTTATAAAATGACAATTAGCAGGTAAAGGCTTTTTATGAGATAATTCTCCCGAAAGATTTTTTTCATAATCAATAAAATCAGGTATCCAGCACTCAGCATATCTGCTGATAAAATATTTATTGATTTTCTCAATTATAGGCTCAATCCATTTCAAAAACTTTGGTGCTTTAATAAATATCTGGTGAGTTATAAAAACAGAATAAACAGATTTATTCCAGACACCATACCTGTTATCTGAAATAACAAGCTTTATATCATATTTGTTAATAATTCTCTTTAAAATATAATGCTCCTTAATAATATTAATTATAAAACGCGGAAGCGAAAGCAACATCTTTAAAGACATTGAAGAACCTGAAGGATATTTAACCACTGCTGATGTAAAAACATAAAACTGAAGTGCAGGAAATTCTTCCCTTAGAAAAGATAAAGGCTCTTTATCAGCAGCTATAATAACATTACAATTGTTTTGAAGCAAATTATTAATAAGCGGAACAGATCTTGTTGAATGCCCCAGACCCCAATTCAACGGACAAATCAAAACATTAATCGGGCTCATTAGTTATTAAATTTGAATGAATAAAACATTGTTTGGTATTACTTCAATTAGCTAAGTTTTAAGAGAAAATCTTATAAGTTAAAAAAATGTTAGGCTTCAACCTATCCTAAATTATATTATTAGCATCCAAAAAAAATGAAGTTATAAATCAACTGTTATTATTAATAAGTTCAGCTATATCAAGCACTTTTACATCTGTAGTATTAGAAAAAGTTTTCTTACACAAAGGGCAGGATGTGATAATATAATCGGGATTATCGGCAGTAAGCGTCTTAACAGTTAGTTCTGTAATTTTTTTACGTTCTTCATTAGCAATATCAAGTATGCCGATACTTCCGCCACAGCAAAGCGACCTTTTTTTCTCATCTTTTATTTTCTGGAGATTAACAATTTTGCTAATTGTCAGTCTTGGTTCTTTATAAATCTTAAAAGCTCTGCCCAGTTCGCAGGGGTCGTGGTAAATAGCTGTCAAATTAGTTTTATCTTTAAGACTTAACCTGTTTGCCTTGATAAGTAGATTGATATATTCGCTGTGATGCATTATTATAATATCAAGCTTATAGTCTTCTTTAAAGACCCTGTAACAAATAGGACAGGAACAAAGTAATAACTTAGCACCAGAATTTTTAATTCTTTCAGTGTTATAAACAATAAGTTCTTCAGCCATTTTAAAAGCGCCAGACATAGTTTGAGGTCTGCCGCAACAGACACCACCATCTTTATCCAGAAAATCATAATTTACACCTGCTTTTTCAAGAATTGAGACTACAGCTTTTTTTATACCCGGTGTAAGATGTGTCATACAACCTGCAAAATAAAGTACGTCAACTTGTTTTATATTTTCTATTTGTGGAACATTATTATTGTTATTAAGGTATTTGAAATTAATATTATTTAAATTAATATGTTTTTCGCGTTGAAGCATTCGCTGATATAATGTATCTATACCAACAGGACAAAACTCTTTACATCTGCCGCAGAGCATACAATCAAATACCAAACTATCATTGACTTTACCATCTCTAATGCTTTTCAGAAAATAAGAAGGAGTTACTTTTTCATTTTCAAAAACAGTATTAAGCTGACATATATCAATACATAAACCACAACGAGGACAAGCATTAAGCTCTATTAATGAAAAACCGTCAAAATATTTTTTATTCTTAATACCAAAACGCCTTAAAAAAATGAGCAAAACTTCGGTAGGTATATGCATATACCTGGAATAAGGAACACTAACAAAAAAGATACCTAAAACAATGGAATACGCCCACCATAAAGGGTATTCAACCATTGAAACAGGTAAAAATACACTAAGCAGCTTTCCTACATTATTAGTAAGAAAACCTCCATTATGATAAATAGCAGCAGTTGAACTTTCGGCAAGCAGTCTTAAAGGGAAAATTAGCCAGAGACTTCCGATAGTTAATTTATTACCAAAGCCGAATTTAGTTGTTTTTTTCATTCCTACGTAAGAGGAATTTAATCTTTTAATCACTGCAACGACAAGTCCTGATAAAATAAATAATAATAGAAAATCCATCAGAAATATAAAAGTGCCTGCATATTCAATTGATACTTTATCGTGTACAAAAAATTTAAAAAAAACAGGATAATAAGGCGGTTTTATTGCACCGCCTGTATGAAATTTAGATTCTAAAGCGCCAACTATAATTAATAAAAACCAGCCAAAAGCAAAACTCATATGCATATAACCCAGTTTAAAGTTCTGCCTGAATATTTTCCTATGTATAAGGCATTCAAAAAAGCATTCCTGAATACCTAAAAGTAATTTATGGCTCAAAATCCCTTTTATTACTTTTCTCCATTCGCTACCCGTCAAATCTTTTAACCAGTTAAAATACTTAATTAAAAGAATTATAAGCAGAATAATCAATCCTGCAATAAAGGGTATAACAAAGTGGTCGTAGTTATTCATTTATTTAAATTGTGATTTTTTTAATCTTTGTTTAAATAATTCATTCTAAATATTTCTTAATAAAGAAAATAACTTTTCTTGTATTGATTCCTCTCGGACAGATTAACAGGCATTTTCCACAGAACATACATTTGTTAATTTCCCCCCCTATTCCATCAATGTCACCTCTTTTAATCCTTATAAATAAAGTGCGTAGATTAAATTCGGTAAATTTACCTGCAGTGCAGGTGGCTGTGCAGGCACCACAAAAAACACAGAGATTAAAGGAAGGCTCTTTTGATTTAATAAACTCACTTAATCGCCTGTCAAGTAAATCAAAATTTAACTGTGAGTCCTGATTTATATTATATCCGAAATCTATCATTTTGAAATATAGAATGTTTAATTTTAAATGTTGAATGATAACTCATATCACACAAAGATTTTTTTAACCTCGCCTTAATTATTCATAAAAAAAATAAAATATTTCTTTATAGCAAAGTTGGCAAAGTAAATTCTCTGCGGGCTTTGTGAAAACTTTGCGTGAACTATTTTATATTTCATCAGCATTTTTTAAAATTTATGAATTAATCAGGATTTGTATAATGGAGGTTCCCATAAGATTTTAACTTATTGAATAATTGTTGATAAATAATGCAATAAGGTTAAAAAGGTTTTTGCGTAACATCATTAATAATTATAGATTTTAATTGTTTATCTGAAGAAAGTATTATGTAGTTTTGAATTTTCGAGATAGTTGGCAATTTCGGCGGCAGCAGCACGGGCATCGGTTATGGTATTAGTTATAGTTCTTGGTCCTGTACAAGTGCCGGCAAGGAAAATACCAGGAACATTAGATACATTAGTCATCGTATGTTCATCATTATTTTTAATAAAACCATCTTCATCAAAATCAATTCCCAGCATAGTTCCTATATTTTTTGTTCCCTCCGAAGGAACAAAGCCTACAAGTAACACAAGTATATCAACAGTCATTTTGAGAGGTCTGCCAATTAGAGTGTCTTCAACCTTAACAACAATGCTGGCATCCGCATTTTCAGCAGCTTCTGACAACCTCCCTCTAATATAATTTACAGAAAATTTTTCCTGGGATTCTTTATAAAGTTCTTCAAAATGCCTGCCATACATACGCATATCCATATAAAAACAGAATATCTCAGCTTCAGGCAATTTTTCTTTAAGTTCAACAGATTGCTTGACTGCTGTAACGCAACAAACTTTAGAGCAATATATATTTCCTGCTTTTTCGTCCCTTGAGCCCACACAATGAACAAAACCAATCCTTTGAGGTGTTTTTCCTGTTGAAGTTTTAATTTCCTTATTATATAAAAACATTTCTTCCAGGTCAGCAGAAGTTATAACATTATCATAGATACCATAACCATACTCCTCTTTTTTTCTTGCATCAAACAAATCGTAACCTGAAGCTATCAATATTGCATCTGAATTAAAGAAAGAACCGTCAGACAAAGTGATTTTAAATTTATTGCCTATTCTCTCAGCATTAACAATATTTGTATTTAATATAATATTAACTCTTTGACTAACTCTTTCCATAAGAAAGTCAAGCACTTCTTTTCCCAGTCTTTTGGTAGGAAATAACTTTTCCCATTTTACAAGATGCCCGCCCAGATAAGCTTTTTTCTCAAGCAAAGTAACATCATAACCCATAGTGGCAAGATATGCCGATGCCTCCATCCCTGCTATTCCGCCTCCTATTACTATTACTTTTTTACTCATAAAAATTTTAATTAATATTAATTTATTAAACCTTTAAAACGCTTGGTTTTGAAGGTTTTCCTAAATCTTCGCCCTTTATACCTTTAAATTTATCATCAGGGTTATATTTAATTCCTATTTTATCCAGCAAAGGCTCAACTGCAGTCTGATGAACCTGCAGACCTAAATCCCAGGGATTATATCCCAACATCAAACCTGCTAATTCCTCGTAAGTAAGAACGGGAATCCCATTACCATTTTCGCCATAAACCTTGCCTTCCATCTCGCTGATAGCATATTGCCATCTGTCAAAAAACATAGGACAACCAGGACAATTAGTAAGTATAGCATCAGGCTTATATGGTTCCATTGAATCAAATTTCTTTTTAGAGCAAGCTATAGAATAACCCCTGTTTGCTTTGACCAGATATTGTCTAAAACCAAAACCACAGCAATGCCTGCGTTCAGGATAATCAACCACTTCGCCTCCCCATTCTTCAATCATACCGACTAACACATAAGGATATTCGGCGCCGCCAACTCCTTTATGAGGAAACATCTTGGCATAATGACAACCTATATGTTCTACTATTTTCAAAGGTTTACCGGTTTCTTTATTTATAAGTTTATATTTTGCTTTTGCAGAAATTTCATTTCTAAATTTATAAATAACATCACTTGCGTGAGAAAGGTTTTTTGGTTTTTCAAACTCCCTGCCTGTTGCTCGCCTTAGAAAATTTCTTACTTTAGTTTCTGTTTCGGGAAAATGTTCCCAGGTTTCCAAAACTTCAGTATATAAACCAAAAGAAGTAATGCAGGAAGTAACAAAATTTTCATATCCGGCTTCAGTCATCAGTGCAAATTGCCTTGCCACCACTGTCATTGCAGTTTCAAAAGGAATTATATCTGAATGATAACCAATACCAGTACAGGTTGTATGACAGGAATCTTCTATTAAATCCTTTCCTAATTCGTCTTTAAGTATCCTGATAAAAGTCGCTTCTGAGCCTGGAAAAAAATTTTGTCTTACACAGCTTCGCACATAAAAATATTTATCATCAGCTATTTCTTTCTGATATTCATTCCATATATGCCTTTTACCTTCAACTTTCATTTGTTTTAATTATAAATTATACTTTTTTTGAATGCAATTTTTGATTATTAGTATTATATATTTGTTTTATATATTCATTATTCATAGTATCATCAAGTTGTAATCCAATTTCATTAGCTTTCAGAGAAGAATATTGTTCAATCTTTTCAAATCTCTCTGTGCAACCTGTAACATCAAAAATCTTTTTTAACTCATCCAAAGCAGATTGAGGTATTTTTCGCAAAATACCGCTTCCCTCTCCTTTATAATTAGCTCCTAATCTTTGCATAACTGCATCAAGATTTTTTAATTCCCATTCCCAGACAGGTCCCTGTTCGGGGTGATTTGCATAATCTATTTCTTCAGCATAAAGACAATATCCTTTCTCAAGCAACCATCTGCCAACGGTTCTTTTAATAGCCAATTGCTGCCTTCCTTTTTTAGATTCGGTAAAATATCCTAAATCTTGTGATAAAGAACGTAATGCAGTAATAATTAATCCGGGTACATTACCCCGCGGGCAACGTGTTTTACAAGACATACATTCTCCGCAATACCAAATAAAGTCGCTTTTCAGCAATTCTTCTATTTTTGCATCATCTTTTGATTGCAAAATATTTATAATATAACGTGGTTGATAATCGTAAAATTCAACAGCAGGGCATATCGCAGCACAAGTTCCGCAATTAATACAAGCTTTCAGACCTTCTATAAATCGTATATCCTCTTTTAATTTATCAAGTAATTGTCCCATATAATATACTTTTATTCATATAATTATATTTTTTATTGCTCTATATTAGTATATAAATTTAGTGTGCAAATATAAATATTTTTATATACCTTAATAATAAAGAAAAAATAAAACCCTTAACTTCATTAAAATTAAGGATTTAAAAACTAATTTATTGAATAATTTATTTCAAATATCCCTGTTTAGTCAGAACATCTATAAAAACCTTAGAGAAATATTCATTATCTTTTCTTGTATATCTTTTCTCAGTAAAAATCTTAGCAAGATTAGGTAAATCATTAATTTTTAATAATTCCTTTGTAAAAGGCAAATTCTCTTTTTCCGAATAAATATCATTAATTGAATTATCAGAATAATCAAGGTATTTCTCATAATGAATAACAGCTTTAAGAGGCAATCTGTCTGTAAGCCCCGGTGTTTCATCAGGATAACCAACAACAAGTGTAGTAACAGGGACAACAAGTGGCGGACATTCAAGAAATTCAATAATTTTATCAACTGTATAAGTGGTCGTTCCAAGATAACATATACCCAATCCTTCGGCTTCGGCTGCCAAAGCGACATTTTGAGAAACTAAAAGCGCATCTATAGCGGCTGTGAAAAAAGACAGAAAATTATCATAACCAGGGGCTGCCTCCCTCAATTCGCACCATTTGCTAAACCTGTTAAAGTCAGCACAGAAAGTAAGTAATACAGGAGCCTGCAATACCATATCCTGTTTAAAATGCAATTCCCAGAGCTTTTTTTTCCTTTCAATATTTTTAGTAACAACAATGCTATAAACCTGCATATTACCTGTAGTAGAAGCCCTGCTTCCAGCTTCTAAAATTTTATCTAATATTTTATCTTCAACAGGAATGTTTTTATATTTTCTTATTGTCTTGTGTTGATTTATTAAATCTATCATATATTTAATTTTTATTTGTAATATTTAATAATATCCGTTAGGCGCAGCGTCCACGCTTCATTCTGTTAAACTCTATGTAATAATTATTAAATCCCCGTCTTTATAAATGCAAACTAATTATTCATAATCATTATAAATAATTCTTTTTCTAACAGCATTAGATTTTAATTCTTTAAGAGCATCGCGGGCTATCCATATAGTATTTTTATTTCCCGAATTAGTCAATTCCTCAGCAATTTTTATAGCTTTTTCGTTTAACTCTAAAGATCTTTTTCCAATTTGTCTTAAAGCCCAGTTAATAGCTTTAAATACCATCTTTCTATCATCGCCGGCTTCACTAACTATTATAGGGAAGAAATGTTCAAAATCACTATTTTTAAGATATTTTGATTTTAATGCAAGGCAGGCCATCATAGTAAAACCAGCTCTTTTAACAAACTCTTCTTTTTCCCTGCTCCACTCCATCGCTTTTTCTATTGCAAAAGCAGTGTAAACAAAAAGATTCATACAACACTGGTCGCATAAATCCCATGAATTAAAATCAGTTGCCCATTCGTCCATTTGTCTTGGTGTAACCCTGACAGGGTCATCAATAATGCTTGCCAGTATTCTGGCTTCGTGAAATAACGATATCCAAAGAAGATTTGCGAGTTCGTGATCGCCTTTATATTTTTTCCCTATTTTTCTTAAAAAAGGCATTGGAATGCCGAGCGCTCTTTCTGTATTTATTCCAAACCTTGCCATTCCTTCCCTATTTGCCTTGTTCTCTAAGGATTTTAAATTATTAATAATAATATTATAATTATTCATAAACTTGTTTTTTAACATTTTGCAAAAATATTATTTTTCGGATTATAATGTTATTAATTCTTAATACATTTAAAACTAAATACAAAATAATATTCTTTAATTAAAAACTAATCTTTTGAGAAACAATAAAGTTTTTTCAATGAATCTATGTTAAATTTTAATTTTATTATCTTCTTTCCAACTTAAATTTTTCTTCTCAATTTGCAATTTATCTTGTCAAATTAATTCAAATTTTTATTATTTTTGCAATAAAAATATTAATAGATATTATGCGAAAAATAAGTATAATTTTAAACCTTTTTTTAATAATCAATGTTTCATTAATTGCCCAAACAAAGGACAGCCTGATTAATACCTCAGATATATGTATTCGCGACCCTTTTATTTATACCGATACTAAAACGGGTGTTTATTATATGTATGCTCAAATGGATAATCGTCCTGTTGAAACAGGCGGTAAACCAAGGCAAAAAGGAGTTGAAGTTTACACAAGCAAAGATCTGAAAAAATGGAGCATGGCAAAGCCTGTGCTTATATTACCTGATAATTGTTGGGGTAAAGCTGCTGTTTGGGCTCCTGAAATGCACGAATATAAAAACAAATTCTATCTCTTTGTTACCTTAACCTCATATCAACAAATTGAAGGATTAGAAAAACCAAAAGACGCTAAAGATTGGCCTCCCTTTTATAAAAGAGGTACTCAGGTTTTCTATGCAGACAACCCGGCAGGTCCTTTTCAGGCTTTTGCCAACAAAGCCCACACTCCCGAAAATATGATGGCGCTTGACGGTACGCTTTGGGTTGAAGACGATACACCTTATATGATTTTTTGTAATGAGTGGGTTCAGACTGTTGACGGCAGAATGGATATAATCAGACTAAAAAAAGACTTTAGCGAACCTGATTCGGAACCTGCCATATTATTCAGGGCTTCTGAAGCTAAATGGGTTACTGAAATAAAAAGAAAAGTTACTGACGGTCCTTTTATTTTTAAATCAAAGAAAAACAAATTGCTTATGATATGGTCCAGCATAGGTAAAGGAGGCTATTTACAGGGACAATCTATTTCAGAAACCGGTAAAATAAACGGACCCTGGAAACAGACAAATAAATTATTATTTAAGAAAAACGGAGGACACGGAATGATATTTAAAACTCTTAACGGCACACTTGTCCTTGCACTTCATCAGCCTAATAATCCCAGCGGTAAAGAACGTCTCAAACTTTTCAAAGTCAAAGATAAAGGCGACTACTTAAAAATATGTAAAGGTCGTTTCTGATTTTTTCTTTTTATTAATTTTTTTATTCTTTAAGACTCAACTGTATTCTTTTTCTGTCAATATCAACGTCTATCACTTTGACGATAAGTTTTTGTTTGAGGCTAAGCACTTCGGATAACATTAATCAAAAATAACCAAACTCATAATTTATAATAAAAATATATTAACTTTGCATAATAAATTCTTTTAAATATTTCAATTACATTTTTTTAAGTTCTATAAATGAATTTTCCAAGAAAATATCTGTTAATTTTATTATTAGCTTATACTTTTAAATGTATTGGACAAGGAGAATATATTGTAGAAATAAACAGAACTAATGGTTCTTATAAAAAGATTGATTGTCCAATATCAGGAATCACCTGGGTATATCCTAATAT
>JAGODS010000032.1 GCA_017998135.1 Bacteroidales bacterium | reverse complement strand
GTTTTATACTAAGGTTATAAAATTATGTATGTTTGGGAACTTGGTACTTAGTAGTTGGTACTTAGTATCTGGTATTTAATCAACTGCTGAGTAGTTACAATATTTTACAAGAAAAAAATGTATTCAGTTAGTTCTTTTACAAACATTTATTTTAAAAGAACCACATCCTACTGCTACAAAACATATTCTTAATAATTACAAAAAACTATATAAAAAAACACATATAAAGAAAAAAAATATACTTTTGCAAACCGAAACGGGGTATTAGCTCAGATGGCTAGAGCGTTAGACTGGCAGTCTAAAGGTCAGGGGTTCGATTCCCCTATACTCCACAAACCATTCACATTACTTGCAAAAAGGAGCTAAGTAACAGAAAACTTTTGTTAACTGTTACCATTATACTTAGCTCTTTTTTTATTCCTTCCCTTTCATTACTAAGTAATAAATAAAAAAATCATTAAACTATCTTTAATTACTCAGCAGGTTGTTGCCTTATTAATAATATTTTAAAAGAAACATTTTTAACACAGGGTTCACAAAGAAATTGTCACAAAGAACACAATGTATTGTATTTCAGAAGTGTGTTTTTTGTGTCCTTAGCGTGTTCTTTGTGTTCTAAGTGTTTAAATATTTAAAAGTCTAACAAATAACTCTGCTGAGTAGTTGCAACTATCTCAATAATTAAGTAACATCTGATTTTTATCAAAAACCTTTACTTTTGCAGTCTCATTTTTTAAATAAATAATCCGTTTGAAAGCTCATTTAAGTTTACTTGCCGCTACTCTTCTGTTCGGTTTTAATTACTGGATAGCCAAAGGTCTGATGCCTACTTTTTTTTCTCCTATGCAAATAGTTTTTATGAGGATAATTATAAGTTTTTTTCTTTATTTATTATTACATTTTACATATAAAAGGACTAAGATAGAGCAAAAAGACTTATTCAGGTTGTTTATCTGCGGAGTGCTGGGAGTAAGTTTTAATCAGATTATGTTTTTTGAAGGTTTAAATTATTCAACTCCGGGTAATGTTTCTTTACTACACGTCTTAAACCCTGTTTTAGTTGTTGTTTTCGCTGTATTTATAATTAAAGAGAAAATTAATTTTGTAAAAGGAACGGGAATACTGCTTGGAGCGGCAGGTGCTGCTTTCCTTGTTGTTTACGACAGTTTTATTTCATTTTCAAATGATACTTTGAAAGGTAATATTTTTATTATTATAAACTTAACCTCATATTCCCTTTATCTTGTTTTGATTAAACCGCTTTTAAATAAATACAATCCTGTAACTGTAATGATGTGGATATTTTTTTTCGGTTTATTGACTTCATTTCCGATAACAGTAAATTATATGCACGATATAGATTTCAGCCTTATACCAACATCGGCATTAGTCTCGCTTGCTTATGTGATTTTTGCCACTACTTTTCTGGCATACCTGCTCATTAGTTATTCGCTTAAACGCTTAGAAGCCTCAGTTGTCAGTTATTACACCTACCTTCAGCCTGTTATTGTTTCAACCATAGGTATTATGCTACACAAAGAAGGTTTAAATATGACTAAAATAATTTCTGCCGCACTTATTTTTACAGGCGTTTACTTAGTTTCAAAGAAAAGTAGAATTATAAAGAATTAATAAAAACAGGACTCTATTCGGATTGTTTTGCTTCATTCCATAGTTTGTCCATTTCATCAAGAGACATATCTTTAAGACATAAATTATTATCTTTAGCCTGTTTTTCAATGTATAAGAAGCGTTTGATAAACTTTCTATTTGTTTTCTCCAGGGCATCTTCAGGATTAATGCCAACATATCTGGCATAGTTAATTAAAGCGAATAAAAGGTCGCCGAACTCTTCTTCTGATTTTGTATGGTTAGCAGTTATATTTATTTCCTTATGAAATTCCTCCATTTCTTCTCTAACCTTTTCCCAGACATCATCTGTATTCTCCCATTCAAAGCCAACACCTTTTGCTTTCTCCTGTATCCTGTAGGCTTTAATCATTGCAGGTAAAGATTTGGGGACGCCGGAAAGCGTGCTTTTATTACCTTCTTTTAGTTTTATATGTTCCCAGTTTTCTTTAACCTCTTCAGCATTATTAACTTTAACATCGCCGAAAATATGGGGATGTCTGTTGATTAACTTTTCATTTATAGATTGAATTACATCCTTAAGTTTAAAATGATTACCTTCTGAAGCTATACGAGAATAGAAAACTATATGCAGCAGAAGGTCTCCAAGTTCTTTTTTTATTTCATTGTGTTCGCCTGATATTATAGCATCTGACAATTCGTAAACTTCCTCAATAGAAAGATGCCGAATACTTTCAATAGTTTGTTTTTTATCCCAGGGACAATTTTCTCTCAACTCGTCCATTATACTAATCAGACGTCCAAATTCTTCTAAAGTATCTTTCATAAATTAATGTGCTAATGTGAAAATAGGTAGCGGGTAGCGAGTAGCGGGTAGCAAGTAGCGAGTAGCGGGTAGCGAGTAGCGGGTAGCGAGTAGCAATACCTAATACCTAATACCTAATACCCAATACCCAATACCCAATACCCAATACCCATTACTAAATACCAAATACCAAATACCAAATACCCGAATTTAATCAAGCTCAGCCATAAGCTCATCTGTAAGTTCAAGGTTATGATAAACATTTTGTACATCATCATCCTCTTCAATCATTTCAATCAGTTTAAGGACTTTTTTAGCATCCTCAGTATTTAAAGTAGTTGTAGTATTAGGGATACGCTGCAACTGGGCGCTTTCAGGCTGAATATTCTGAGATTCAAGCTTACGCATCATCTGACCAAAATTTTCAAGCGAGGTATATATAGTATAAAACTCGTTTTCGTGAACTATATCGTCAGCACCAGCATCTATCATTTCAAGCATAAAGTCGTCTTCATTAAGATTAGCTTCGGGAACTATAAAAATTCCTTTACGGTCAAAGATAAAATTGAGTGAGCCGTTAGTACTTAAACTGCTATTAAACTTTGTGAAATAAGAACGTATATTACTAAGAGTCCTTTGCTGGTTGTCGGTAGTGCATTCTATAAAAACAGCCACTCCATGAGGAGCATAGCCCTCATAAGTGCATTCTATAAAATTGGAAGCATCTTTATCACCTGCTTTATTAATAGCTCTTGTAATGTTATCTTTAGGCATATTTGCCCCGCGTGCATTTGATAAGGCAAGACGCAAGCGGGGATTACCATCAGGGTCAGCACCGCTTTCCCTTACCGCTATTGAAATTTCTTTTATTATCCTTGAAAATATTTTGGAACGTTTTGCATCAACAGCTCCTTTTTTTCTTTTTATTGTTGACCATTTATTATGCCCCGACATATTATTATTTTTAAAATTTTTACAAAATTATATATTTTATCAAATACCTGAATAAAAAAATTTTATTTCTTGCAATTACTAAGTATTTCCAAAAAATAATATAACAAAAAAAGCTATTTAATAATAAGCCGTTTTACAAGTATATCATCCCCTACCCTTATTTTTATAAAATATAAACCTTTATTAAGCTGTGGTAATCTATAATTATAATTGCCCGGCGCCTGTTCTTTATCAATTAAAACCAATACTTTAACGCCTGTTATTGAATAAACATCAATATTTAGTTTTGTTTTTTCATAAAGCTCATAAGACAATAAAATATTATTATTTGCAGGATTAGGAAAAAGATTAAAAACAGGTGTGTTAGAATTTAGCAAATGAATTTGTTGCTTTGTATTTGCAACAGTATTTGAATAAGAAATAATCTGATTATTTTTAGATTTATCAATAATGCCTACTACATAATAATTAACAACTCCTTTGATGGGAAAACTATCAGTAAAGAACATATTTAAAGCAGGCAAATTGGCAAGCACAGTACTGTCGCTCATATCAGGCTTTAAAGAACGAAAAACCCTGTATGTATCATAAAACACACCTTCATAATTATCCCAACCGAGTTTGCTTTCAATATTCTGGTCATCACTTATATTTAATTTTATAGTTTTGTGCGCTTTACTTTGAAAAGACTCATCATTACAGGTATCCATAATACTTAATTTATATTTAGAATAACTTAACGAAGCATTTTGATTAAAATCAATAAAAGAATCTGTAGGAAAGGCTACCGTACCTGCTAATTCATATTTATCCAAAACCTCAGTCTCCCTGTAAATCATATAAAGTAAAATATTATTTTCAATAGCGGGATTATTCCAATATATATTATTCCTGCCCGTTTTCGGGTCAAACGTAACCCTGTCTATCTCCATTAATGAATAAGGCGAATCAAGGCTTATTTTAACCCTGTTAAACGAAATATCATCGCACTTAAACAATTTATGATAAACACTAAAAAAATATGTACCTTCCTGATTTACTGTCAAAGTATCCCCATTTGAAATAAAATATTCATTATTATTTATATCAACGCTATACCACTTGACTTCAGTAAATTTTTTAAGAGGTTCAGTAACATTATGTACCAATTTAATTCCTGCTTTTTTGCATATAATAATAGTATCCTGCCTGTAAGCGCTATTATTTCTAACAGCTTTACATATCAACTGCGGGTAAGAGAAAAGTTTAACCTGTATCTTATCACTTGACTCACAACCATACTGGTCTTTTACCTCAATAGTATAAATCCCCGCTTCTTTAACTGTCAGATAGCGGGTCTGACTAAGTATTATATCATCTTTCATCCAAAGGTAATTAGTATAAGCATCTCCAGCATCTAATTTAACTTTATATCCCGAACATACAGTTGTATCTTTAGGTAAATCAATAGAAGCAAAACAAACAAATTCTTTTATTTCAATATCATCAACTGAGATTTTGGTACTTGACAAATAACCTAAACCATAAGCTTTCCATCCTAAATAATAAATACCTGTACTATCCGGTATATACTTAATAATTGCTTGTTTATAAGCATCGGAAGTACTTATATTATTAAGGTCAAAAATTATCTTTTTCATATTATTACTCTCCTGGCTGTTGCTAATTGCCAGGGATAAACCCAGTTGATTAGTCTGGTTAACAGCATAATACCAAAAAGATATTTGATATTCTTTCCCTTTAATAAAATAAAAACATCTTGAAATCGACCAGTCATAAAATAGCTGACTAACTAAAGAATAACTCCCTGTTCGCGGCAACATACCCTCATAATATCTCAACCATTTGTCGCCATCACCGTTATTATCCTCAAAAATCCATAAATTATCTAATTCATTCACCTCAGTATCCTCAAAACCCATAGTATAAACACTATCTAAAGGATTCCAGCAATTTTGAGATTTTAAAGGAATTAAGAAAATAAAATAAAGAAAAAGAAATAAATATATGATACGAAGCGGGGACGCTTCGCCTAAAGGGGTATTTGTTGCCATATTATTTGTTTTAATAAAAACACAAAAATACTATTTTTTTTTATTATAGGGCATTCGTTTACCCTCTCCTAATTTTAGGAGAGGGTAGGGTGAGGTTAAATTTTCCGTTTTCCCTCTAAATACAACCAAACCCCGAAGGGGTATTAGGATGGTAGAGGTGAGGTTAAATTTTTATTAGTTTTAGAAGTCCCCTTAATCTTTAAACTTAAAATCAATGCAAAAGAACAGTCATAATATTAGCTAATGGTTATTTATACATTATCTATTTATTAAGTTATTATCAAATTAAAAAATGACATTTAATTTCCTTATCTAATTCAATAGTTTCCATAACTTTATAATCAGAAAAGACAAGCAAATGCTCCTATTTCAAATATATTTATTTATTTTGCAGAAAATTTCAATACTAAAGTTACACTATAAACAATTTTATTACGTTATAATAGTTTTTTAAAGGCAAAAATGTATTCATATTTTGAAGGAGAATTAAAGGAAAAGACGCCTACTTATGCCGTTATAGACTGTAATGGTGTAGGGTATTTGCTTAATATCAGCTTAAACACGTTTTCAGAAATAAAAGATAAAAGCAGGTGCAAATTATATGCTCATCTTGTTGTCAGGGAAGACGCTATGTTGTTATTTGGATTCTCAACAGAGCAGGAACTTGATATGTTCAGGAAACTGATTTCAGTATCAGGCGTAGGACCGAACACAGCAAGAATGGTCTTATCATCATTAAATCCTGACGAACTCTCAAAAGCAATTATCTCGTCCAATGCTGCTATACTTCAATCTATCAAAGGTATAGGCGGAAAAACAGCTCAACGTATCCTTGTTGACTTAAGGGATAAAATCGGGAAAACTGATATTTCTAAAGACTTTACACCGGGTTTTAGCAGTAACAACAGACAGGAAGCGATTACAGCACTTGTTATGCTGGGGTTTGCGAAGAATAATGCTGAAAAAGCTATTGATAAAGTAAGCAGAAATAATGGAGAAAATAAAACTGTTGAAGACTTGATAAAATTAGCTTTACAGGCTTTATAAATTTGGAAATTTATTTAATATATAGTCTAAAATCCTAAGTATGGGAAAGTATAAATAGAGTTATTAGAAAATAAATTAACAGATAATATAAATATAAAAACAGACAAAACAAATTAAAACAAAGACTTTTGGAAAAACTCATAAAAAACATTTTATTATCCATAGTAGTATTATTGTCCATATTTTTATTCTGGAGTTCAGAAGCCAATATATTTTCAGATAATTACAGGAGCCATAATAACGATTATCTTTACTATGCGCTTCAGGATACAAATCCCAAAGACAGTGTTAAACTAAAATATCCATTTAAAGATAAAAACGAATATAAAGCGGATGAAAACGAGTATAATAACCCTTTATATCTTAAGGATCCGAAAAATATAACAGAAGAAACAGAGTACGACCCGCTGACTAATGAATTTGTAATAAAATCTAAAGTTGGCGGTTTTGATTACCGACCCAATGAATATGTACCTTTCAGCGAATATCTGAATTACGATATAGAGCAATCTTTGAAAAATTACTGGAAAGAAAGAGCAGAAGCCCAATCTATGTCTGCCGAGAAAGGGGTTTTACCTAAAATACATATAGGCGGCGAGGCATTTGAACGTATCTTCGGGAGCAGTACTATAGATATCAGACCACAAGGTTCGGCAGAACTTCTTTTCGGAGTTACTTCGTCTAAAAGAGAAGACCCGCAGTTAGATGTCAAACAAAGGCGTTCAACCAATTTTGACTTTCAGGAAAAAATTCAGATGAATGTAACCGCCAAGATTGGGGATAAAATTCAGTTAGGAGTTAATTATAATACTGAAGCTTCATTTGACTTTGAAAATAAAATGAAACTCGCTTATGAAGGCAAAGAAGATGAAATAATTAAACTCATAGAAGCAGGTAATGTCTCTTTACCCTTAAACAACACATTGATTACAGGCAGTCAGAGCTTGTTCGGATTTAAAACCAAACTACAATTCGGAAAAGTTTATGTTACAAGTATTTTCTCCGAACAGAAAAGCAAAAGTGAAACAATTAATGTAACAGGAGGCGCTCAGGTAAGTACATATAATATCAACGCCGACCAATATGAAGAAAATAAGCACTATCTCTTAGCTCAATATTTCAAAAACAACTACGACAAATCTCTGACAAAACTGCCGCTTATAATGTCAAATATAACTATTACCAAAATAGAAGTATGGGTAACAACAGTTGGCGTCGCTGTTACTGAGAACAGAAATATTGTCGCCTTCTCAGATCTTGGAGAAGAAAATAAAGCCTATCTAAATAATTCAAATAAAGTATTTATTAGCGGAAAATACAGGAGTCCAAATAACTTTGCTAATAACATTTATAAGGAATTTGCGGGTAAAAACGAAATCCGGGATTTAAAACAAGTTAGCGCCTATCTTAAAAATCAAGGATATATTCCAGGACAAGATTTTGAAAAAATAGAAAATGCTAAAAGACTAAATTCTAATGAGTATTCTTTTAATAGTAAATTAGGGTTTATTTCACTTAATAATACCCTCAATGCCGATCAGGTGCTTGCAGTCGCTTTTCAATATACTATTATTGGAGATACAACCACTTATCAGGTAGGTGAATTTTTCAATGATATTGCTGCTCCCAATTGTCTAATTGTTAAGCTGCTTAAAAGTACAGCAGTTAATACTGAAATACCCTTATGGAACCTGATGATGAAAAATGTTTATTCAATAGGTGCATACCAGGTAAATAAAGAAGATTTCCGTCTTAATGTTCTCTATACAGATGATAATATAGGGGTTCCAACAGGCTTTCTAAATGAAACAAAAATAGAAGGTATTCCCTTAATAAAAATTTTGGGACTTGACAGATTAAACAGCCAACTTGAAGCCCGTTCTGACGGTATCTTTGACTTTATTGACGGAGCAGCCTCTTATGGTGGTACTATACAGGCGACAAATGGCAGGATTTTCTTCCCTGTCCTTGAGCCTTTTGGGCAAACCATAAGAGATTCTATAGATAATAAAGAATTAGCTGATAAATACGCTTATGATGAATTATACAGGCTAACTAAAAATGGCGCCCAGCAATATCCGGATAAAAACAAATTCGCTTTGGAAGGCAGATACAAATCAGCTTCAGGCTCCGAAATATCTCTTAATGCAATGAATGTCCCGCAAGGCTCGGTTAAAGTTACTTCGGGCGGCATACTGCTTACAGAAAATGTTGATTATACAGTGGACTATACTATGGGGAGAGTAAAAATCATAAACGAAGGCATAATGAATTCGGGCGCTCCTGTACAAATTTCCCTTGAAAGCAATTCGCTCTTTAGTATCCAGAAAAAAACTCTAATGGGTACTCGTATTGATTATGCAGTAAAAAAAGACCTTAACATAGGAGCTACTATACTTCATCTCTCAGAAAGACCTTTAACGCAGAAAATTAATTTCGGAGATGAACCTATTTCTAATACTATTTGGGGTATTGATATAAACTACCAGACAGACGCAAACATTATTACTAAAATTCTTGATAAACTTCCTTTATATAATACTAAAACACCATCAAAAATAAATTTCACGGGTGAGTTTGCCAATCTTATTCCCGGACATTCTAAAGCGATAGGTAAATCAGGAACTTCTTATATTGATGACTTTGAAGGCAGCACTTCCTCTTATGATTTAAAAACTATGGGTAACTGGACTCTTGCCAGCACTCCACAGGGTCAGGAAGAAGCAAATATGTTTCCAGAAGCTAAATTAAGCGATGATTTAAAATATGGATACAACAGGTCTAAACTCGCCTGGTATATCATAGACCCTCTGTTTCTCAGAAACAACAACCTCACTCCCTCGCATATCAAAAATGATAAAAACCAACAATCAAATCATTTTGTCAGGGAAATATTAGAAACCGAAGTTTTTCCAAATAAACAATCTCCCAACGGACAACCTACTACACTATCTGTTTTTAACCTTTCATTCTATCCTTCCGAAAAAGGACCATACAACTATGATATTACAGGTTTAAATTCTGACGGAACGCTCAACAATCCTGCATCAAGATGGGGCGGTATTATGCGCAATATGACAACTACCGACTTTGAGACAACAAATATAGAATATATACAATTCTGGGTAATGGACCCCTTTATCTATGAAAATGGACTTAACGGACAACCACTGCACAGCGGAGGCGAGCTTTATTTCAATCTGGGTGATATTTCTGAAGATGTACTTCGCGATTCAAGAAAGAGTTTTGAAAATGGTTTACCTATTTCTGCTGAAGTTAAGGATGTGGACACAACAGTTTGGGGAAGGGTACCCTCGTTGCAGGCATTAGTTAATTCTTTTGACAACAACTCTGAATCCCGTCAATATCAGGATGTAGGACTTGACGGTTTGGGAGATAATGACGAAAAATCCTTTTTCAACTTAAACTACTTAGAAAAAATAAAAGCTGCTTATGGCGAAAACTCTGCTGCTTATAAAAATGCTCTTTCTGACCCCTCAACTGATAATTATCGCTATTTCAGGGGAAGTGCTTATGATAATGATAAAATATCTATACTTAATAGATATAAAGAATTTAACGGTATGGACGGGAACTCTCCAACAGACGAACAAAGCAAAGAAAACTACCCTACTGCCGCTACTAATATACCTAATATAGAAGATATAAACAAGGATAATACTTTAAGTGAAGATGAGCGATATTTCCAATATAAAATTGATTTAAGACCCGATAAAATGAATATTGGAGAAAATTATATAGCTGATTATTTAGATGCTTCTGTCAAACTTAAAAACGGGACTTCAACTACAGTTCGTTGGTATCAATTCAAAATACCTATTTATGATTATACAAGAAAAGTAGGAAATATACAAGATTTCAAATCTATCCGGTTTATGCGTATGTTTTTTAAAGGATTTAAAGAACCTATACATTGCAGATTTGCTACACTTGAGCTTATACGTACTGAATGGAGAAAATATAATTATTCCCTGCTTTCTCCAGGTGAATATCTGCCAACAGACGATATAAATAATACAGACTTCTCTTTATCTTCTGTAAATATAGAAGAAAACGGTAAAAGAAAACCTATCCCTTATGTTCTGCCTCCTGGTATTGAAAGAGAAATTAATCTCGGTACTACCAATCTTCAACAGCTAAACGAGCAATCACTCGCTATGAAAGTATGTAACCTTATAGACGGCGATGCAAGAGCTATTTATAAAACCGCAGAATTGGATGTCAGAAAATTCAAGAAAATAAAAATGTATGTCCACGGCGAAGCTCAAAACTCTACAGATATACTCAATAAAGGCGACCTGACCGTATTTATTCGTTTTGGTACTGACTTTATTAATAATTACTATGAATATGAAATACCTTTAACACCGACTCAATTCGGGTCTTCAAACCCTTACCATATATGGCCTGATGACAATGATATAGAAATTACGCTTGATGACCTTATTAATGTCAAACAAGAGAGAAATCTGAAAATGAGGGACGGAAATATTAATATTAACCTCACTACTCCTTATTCCAAAATCGTTGGTTCTGCCAAAATTACTGTTGTCGGTATTCCTAATCTATCGTTGGTCAAAACTATTATGCTCGGAGTTCGCAACCCAAAAAAGAAAATTATCTCTGACTCTGATGACGGACTAGCTAAATGCGCCGAGATATGGTTTAACGAGTTCAGACTATCTGATTTTGATGAAAAAGGCGGATATGCCGCTTTGGGCAGAATTAACACTACGCTTGCCGACCTCGGTAATCTTGCTGTGAGCGGCAGTATAAGCACTCCCGGTTTCGGTTCTATTGAGCAAAAAATAAATGAACGGCAGAAAGAAACAATTAATCAGTTTGATATTGCTACCAACCTGGAACTTGGTAAATTCTTTCCTGAAAAAGCAGGTTTAAGAATACCTATGCACTTTGACTATGGAAAAGTTATTAAAAACCCTGAATTTAATCCGCTAAATCCCGATGTTAAATTTAAAGAAGACCTTGAAACATATAAAACCCAAAAAGAAAAAGATTCCATCAAAAGTAACGCCCAGGATTATACAATGAGAAAAAACATTAATTTTTCTAATATCAAAAAAGTTAAAACAGGAACTTCGGCTAAACCTCATATTTATGATATTGAAAACTTAGATTTAACCCTGGCTTATTCCGAAACCTATCACCGGGATATAGATATAGCCTATAATACCGACAAATTATATAAAGCTGCCATCGGTTATAATTTTGTTGCTAATCCTAAAAAAATAGCTCCTTTTGAAAAGAATAAAATCCTTTCCAAATATAAATCTCTCAGGTTAATAAAAGATTTTAATTTCTATTTCTTCCCCAAACTTCTTACTTTCCAGACTAATTTTGACAGGCAATATAATGAAAACCTGCTGAGAAGCAAATCTACCGCTATTATTAAAATTGATACTACTTACATCAAAACCTTTAACTGGAACCGCCTTTATGCTCTAAAATATGATATTACTCAAAATCTGAGATTTGACT
Source organism: Bacteroidales bacterium (assembly GCA_017998135.1). GTDB lineage: Bacteria > Bacteroidota > Bacteroidia > Bacteroidales > JAGODS01 > JAGODS01. Next base: position 1,899 of record JAGODS010000032.1, on the reverse strand, counting down.
ATAATGCTCAGGCTGCGGCTCGTGTCTATGAACCTGAAGGCAGATTGGATACTTATGGTAAAAAAGAAAAGCAACAACTTTGGGACTCTATTATGGATGGAGGCAGAATAAATGATTTCTCACAAAAAGTTAATCTTTCTTATACTATTCCAATCAATAAAATACCTATTTTTGACTGGATTTCAAGCAATGCTTCCTATACCGGTGAATACAGGTGGACTGCTGCTGCGCCTGCTGTTGAAAATCTTGGTAATACAATTGAAAATGGTAATAACAAGCAACTTAGTTTTAATGCTAACCTTGTTAATTTATATAACAAAATTCCTTATCTGAAGAGAATTAACTCGGGAGAACAAGACAATAATAAAGCTCCGAAGAAAAAAATAACAGACGACAAAAATAAATCAAAGAAAAAACCAGGCTCTGACAAAAAGAAAAAAACTTCTGCCAAATCTAAAGACCAAAATGACGAAGAGGGAGCAGAAGACGAACTGGAAGAAAAACCGGAAATTAATTATGCTAAACTATTTACTGAAGGAGCAATCAGAATGATAATGGGTATTAGAACCTTTTCTCTTACTTATAGCGAAATCAAAGGTACTGCAATACCAGGATTTAAACCAAGACCTGATGCTATAGGTATGAACTGGAACGATGATGCTCCAGGTCTGCCTTTTGTTTTCGGCTCTCAAAAGGATATCAGAACCGATGCCTTCAGGAATAACTGGATAACTAATGATACAAATCTAAATACAGCATATCTGACTAAATATTCCAAGACCTTATCCTATCGCTCAAATATAGAACTCCTGCCTGAACTTAAAATAGATTTAAGCGGCAACAGGACAGAAACATATAATACGCAAAGCTACCTGAAATATAGCGACAACAGCCTGGGTTATGATGTATTTTCTCCTACAGAAACAGGTACTTTTTCTATTTCCTGGTTTATTCTTCCTACTGCCTTTATAAAAGATAACAAAGACTATTCAAATACCACTTTTGATAAATTTACAAAAAGCAGGTATGAAATAGCATCATCTCTGGCTGCAAAAGATAGCCGCTGGAAAGGCAAATTTAGAAAGGATAGTATAACGGGCGAAATTTTTCCTGAAGGCTACGGACCTACTTCTGTTGATGTTTTAATACCTGCCTTTCTTGCTGCCTACACAGGTAAAGGAGCTAAAAAGTTCTCAATGGATAAACTTCCCCAAATACCTTTACCAAACTGGCGTTTAACCTATTCAGGGTTATCAAAATTAGAATTCCTGAGCGATTATTTTGAAAGCGTTACATTGGGGCATTCATATCAATCCCTCTATACAGTAGGTAATTATAACACAAATCTTCGTTACAGGCCAGGTATTGCAGTTTTTGATTCTTTATCAGGGAACTTTGTTACCAAATATAATATAGGACAAATAACGATAACCGAACAATTCAGCCCATTAATAAATCTTGATATGGTATTTCAAAATTCACTGATGGCAAAAGCCGAGCTTCGAAAATCCCGAAATTTATCAATGAGCTTTGCCAATAATCAACTGACTGAAGTTAAAAGCAGCGAAGTAATAATCGGAATGGGTTATAGGTTTAAAGATGTTATATTCTATATGAAAGGTTTTACAGGCGGACAAAAGAAAAAATATCAGAGTGATATAAATCTGAAAGCCGATGTTTCAATCAGAACAAATAAAAGCGTATTGAGAAAGATAGTAGAAGGCTCTAACCAGATATCAGCAGGTCAAAGAGTAATTTCTATTAATACTTCTGCCGATTACCAATTAAGCGAACGTTTCGAAATCAGATTCTATTTTGATAAAATTATTACTCAACCCTTCATATCATCGCAGTTCCCTAATTCTACTACAAATGGAGGTCTAAGTCTGAGGTTTAGCC
>JAGODS010000344.1 GCA_017998135.1 Bacteroidales bacterium | reverse complement strand
ATGACGTTATAGATATCTCAAAGATAGAAGCAGGTTTGATGAATGTTTACGAGACAGAATGCCCTCTTAATGATTTACTCCAGGAAGTTCACAGTTACTTTATATTAAAAAGGACACAGCTTAAAAAGGAAAATATAGAAATAAAACTGATTAAGGGACTTGAAGACAGCCAGTCAACAATAATAACCGACGCGACAAGATTCAGACAAATTATTATTAATCTTGTAGGGAATGCACTAAAATTTACAGAAGAAGGGAAAGTAGAATTTGGATATACGCTAACATCAAATAAAACGCTTCAATTTTATGTAAAAGATACAGGCATAGGCATCCCAACAAAGCATTTAGGTATTATTTTTGAACGCTTCAGACAGAGTGATTATTCAGTAAACCGTAAATACGGAGGTACTGGTTTAGGCTTATCCATAAGCAAAGGTTTTATAGAATTGCTGGGAGGAAAAATCTGGGTAAAATCAACAGAAGGCAAAGGGTCAATCTTTTACTTTACGCTACCCTTCAAACCTACCCAATCGATTAATTTTCATATAGAGCCGAAAGTAAGACATATTTTTAACTGGCAGGAAAAATGTATCCTTATAGCAGAAGATAATGACACCAGTTATAAATTTCTTGTAGAAATGCTTAAACATACCAAAGTTAAATTAATACGCGCTGATAATGGTCTGGAAGCTATTAACTATGTAAGGACTAATCATAAAATAGATCTTATATTAATGGACATCCAATTACCTGAAATGAGCGGTTATGATGCTACAAGGAATATTAAAGAAAGCAACCCGGACATACCTGTTATTGCTGTTACAGCAAACGCAATGATAGAAGAAAAAAACAAATGTTTTGAAGCCGGATGTGACGACTATGTTCCAAAACCCGTTGATATTAAACAGCTTTTTGAAACTATTGATAAGCTCTTTATAAAACAGTCTGTAAAAAATAATTTACCCAAAAATTAGCCTTAAGAGATTTTTATTATATCAGTAAATTAATATTTTTTTTCTAAGTTTTAATTTATCACTGTTAAATATTACAAAATATAATCCTTTGAATCTAATATCTATGTTAATAGATATTTCATTCGTAGCAGGTAAAAAATCTTTTTTATAGAGCCTCTGTCCCTGTATATTATAGAAAATCAATGAAAAAGCAGGCAGTTTATTTTCAGAAATAACAATTATCTGATTATTATTGTAAACAAGTCTCGGAAAATCCTTTGAATTTCTATTTAAACCGACGCAATCATCAAAATAAATATTAATGCTGTCATTAAACCTGCATCCATTAGTATCCTTAACCTCAAGCGACAGCATTACAAGACTGTCTTTATCAACGAAAGAATAATCTATCAAAAGCGAATCGGCTGAATTACCGGTTGACCATAAATAAGACTTAAAACCGGGAGGCGCTTTTAACAATATCTTATGATTAATACAAATAATAGTGTCTTTGCCTAAATCAAATGAAGGTTCAGGAAAATGAAAAAAACTAACAAGTGCCGAAGAAACAAAACAATCTGAATTTTTATTAACACTGACAGAATAAAACCCGGTATCTGATACAATTATTTCATTTTTTTCCGAATTTAAAATAAGAGTATCATTTTTATACCATCTATAAGAAGAAAATCCTGGATTTGCATTTAAAATCACAGTGTCCTGTTTGCAGAAATAAACTGAGCCTGCTTTGTTTAACAAAGGTTTTTCCGGACAGGCAGAATAAGTAATTTTCCAGCCTTTACTATTTAAAGCATAATCAGAAATAAAATGTAATAAAACAACATCACTTTCAATATTAATATCTGCTGGCAGTTCTATACCGGAAAATTTAGCAATTAAAGGTGCAAGAGTATCTTTCCCATTATAAATATATAGAAAATCCCAGTCTTTTTCAGTATCAAACTCTAAAAATTTAATATTTATAGATTTAGAGTTTTCAGGATTTATGAGCCATTTGCAATTAGATTCATTATTATAGTTATATTCTCCACTACAATCGCTAATAGTGTCTGAAAAAGCTGTTAAAACCTGTAAATTTTTACAAAAACTCATTTTGTAATAAGCAGACCAGCCAGCTTTAGAAATAGTATCATCCGTTTTAAACCTTAACAACATTTTACCATTTTCGGATTTTAGAGTGGGGGGAAGTTTATTACCTGAAAAAACACCTAATAATTTAGCAGTAGTATCAGTGCCATCATAAACATACAATAGGTCCTTGTCCTGCTCCGTATTAAAAGTATAAAACCTGATATAAACAGAGGCTGTATTATCATTACCCAACAACCAGTAGCAATCAGAATTATTAGAATAAGGTTGGTCAAGGCTGCCGTCGCTGATATTGCTCTCTAAGGCATCATAAATATTTAACCCATTACAATCCCTGTATTGTTCAGGTTCAATGCCAAACATAGCGGATTGAATATAATTATAACTAACATAAGGTGTTATATTATTTACTAAATAATACCCGTCATAAGAGCCATTCCAGCCAAAATTAAAATGAAAATAATCATCGTCTTGAAAACCATCACATACAAAAGCATGTCCGTTTTGACCTGTTGCATTTTGATAGCCTACATAATAAAAAGGTCTGCCTGCAAGTAATTCATTTTTCATCATTCCTAACCAGTTGCTATCAGCTATCCCATCCCTGTATAGTAACCTGAGCTTATCTGAATAATGAAAATAATGAAAAAGGGCATTTATAGCTTTTTCGGAATATGCACCTGAATAAGTAGGACTATAATTCATATCTGAAGCTTTACCTATATGAGCAATAAGCTGCGAAACGTAAGGATTAGGAGCGCTAAGGGCATCCGGCATCTGCGACCAGTTATAAACAGTATTTTCAAAATCGGCATTCAAAATACCAAAAGAAGAATGTTTATATGAATGAGACCCTGAACCTCTTGCAGGAAAATTATAAAACCTCATAATTTGTGCAAGGGCTGTAGCAACACAGCCTGCCTGCGCTTTAGAACAGGG
>JAGODS010000343.1 GCA_017998135.1 Bacteroidales bacterium | reverse complement strand
TTAATAACATCTTTTAATAGCCTGTTTATCATTATTAAATTTTTCTGCAAAATTATAAAAAATCAGAATATAACCATAAAAAGTTATAACTTTTTACGATTATACCCTAAAATTTTGTTTTTTTAAGTAACGTTTTAAGGATAAAAACCTGCGAGATTTACGAAACCCAACAATCATTACATTTCCCTTAGGGAATAAAGCAAATAGTTTCTGCCTTTATTTCCTCTTCTAAATCATAAGATAGGGTTAGGCTTTGGTATATTAGCTTTTTGCGCCTTTATAATATTGCGCTTAAAATTTCTGTTAACCAACTCCCCACCCCGCCTACCCTATTTTTTTTTTGGGGCATTTCTAAATACTAATTTTTTAACACAAAGAGCACAAAGGACTAGCACTAAGAACACAACCGAGCGAAGCGAGCTCATAAGCACCTTTAAAAATTATTTAGTATTGCGCATAATAAAATCAAGACTTTGTGAACTTTGATTTATCTTTGTGAACTTTGAAGTTAAGTGTTTTATAGAGTTATTAGAGATGTCCTTTGAATTGTTTTTTTTAGTATTTTTGCTTGTTATTTTATAAGAATTAACTTTATGGCAAAGTTTAAAAATAGCGATTTGATTAGCGATATAAGAGGCTCGGTTGGCGATAAGACCTATAGCCGTAACCGTAGCGGTGCTTATCTGAAACAGAAAAGTAAAAAGAAATACAAAATAACCCCTGCCAGAAAGCAAGCTATGAATAAGCTCTCGGAGGTGATGAGTGCCTGGAACGATTTGTCTCCTGAAGATTATAACAAATGGTCTTTGCTCAACAATCAGCTTAGAAATACAAGCAGTTATTATAAAAATAAGCGGCTTAGCATAGTGAGCCTTTTTGTGAAACTTAACCGTAATTTGCTGGAGGTAGGTATGCAGGTAAAAAAACAACCTGGTCGCCCTGATTTTCCTCCTTTATTGAATAAGGTTAAGATTGAACTCAGGCGTGAAGAAAAGGATTGGGATTTGTTATTGCATTTTCAGCCTGAGCTGACTGAGAATTTCAGAATTTTATTGTTTGCTACTGCTCCAATGAATTTTAAAATAAATTCTATAAAAGAAACGGCTTATAAGGTAATAGCTGTCCTGGATGCAGGATTTAAACCCGGTATGAGTATAAAAAGTTTCTATTTTAATAAGTTTCAATGTGAACCAGGCTTTAGAGATAAGGTCTGTGTCAAACTTAAAGCTATAGCTCTGGAATCAGGCTTAAATTCAAGCATTGTGAGTATAGAATCCTCAGACTAAACTAAAATGTTGAATGTTGAATGTTAACCTGAATAATTCATACAAAAATGTTACTAATTAGAGTTTATGCGCAATCTTAAATTAATTTTAAAGGTGCTTATGAGATCGCTTCGCTTAGTTCCCGCAGATAACGCAAATAAACGCAGAAAAAATTAATATCAGCGAAAATCTGCGAAATCTGCGGGAGATGTATTTTTTGAAAAAATTCATGAATTAATCAGGTTGAATGTTGAATGTTAAATGTTGAATGTTAACCTGAATAATTCATACAAAAATGTTACTAATTAGAGTTTATGCGCAATATTATATAATTTTAAAGGTGCTTATGAGATCGCTTCGCTTAGTTCCCGCAGATAACGCAAATAAACGCAGAAAAAATTAATATCAGCGAAAATCTGCGAAATCTGCGGGAGATGTATTTTTTGAAAAAATTCATGAATTAATCAGGTTAAATGTTGAATGTTAAATGTTGAATGTTAAATGTTGAATGTTGAATGCAACCATAATTATTAGCCCTGTAAGGGCGAAATAACTTGTATCTATACTAAAAACTGTCTAAAATCTATTATAATTATGAGCCTCTTTGTTTTTCCTTAGTGAAACTTAGTGCCCTAAGTGCCTTAGTGGTAAAAAATCAACTCAAAACTCAACATTCAAAATAAACTTATTTTAAAAAACTTGCAGTATGGGCTGTGGGGTGTTTGGCGAGCTGTGCGGGTGTACCTGTAAAAACTATCTCCCCTCCTCTTTCGCCTGCGTCGGGTCCGAGTTCTATGATATGGTCGGCTTGCTTTATCACATCTATATTATGTTCTATGATTAGTACACTGTTTCCTTTATCTGCCAGGCGATTTAGTGCGAGAAGCAGGATGTTTACATCGTGAAAATGTAATCCTGTTGTTGGTTCGTCAAGTATATATAGTGTTTTTCCTGTATCCCGCTTTGAGAGTTCGGCTGCGAGTTTTATGCGTTGAGCTTCGCCGCCCGAAAGCGTGGTTGATGCCTGTCCAAGCGTTACGTAAGTAAGTCCTATGTCTATGAGTGTTTGGAGTTTATGATGGATGCGCGGTATGTTTTGAAAAAATTCGGCTGCTTGTTCTATTGTTAGATTGAGAACATCGTTAATTGATTGTCCTTTGTATCTGATTTCAAGCGTCTCCCGGTTGTATCTTTTACCATTACAATCGTCGCAGATGATATGCACATCCGGCAAAAAATTCATTTCTATTACTTTAAGTCCGGCTCCTTTACAGGTTTCGCAGCGTCCGCCTTTGATATTAAACGAAAATCTGCCTGGTTTATAACCGCGGATTTTTGCTTCGGGAATTAGTGTAAAAAGGTCTCGTATATGTGTGAATATGTTGGTATAGGTTGCGGGATTAGAACGTGGGGTGCGACCTATGGGCGATTGGTCTATTTCTATTACTTTATCTATGTTTTCTATTCCCTGAATGCTTGTGTAAGGCAAAGGTTTTTGATGGCTGCGATAGAAATGCCGGCTTAGAATCGGATATAAGGTTTCATTGATTAGTGTGGATTTACCGCTGCCCGAGACGCCTGTGATACATATCATCTTTCCTAAAGGCAAGCTGATAGTAACGTTTTTAAGATTGTTTCCTGTAGCACCGGTTAAAGTTAGGAATTTGCCAATTCCTTTTCTGGGTTTTTCAGGTATTACAACTGTCTTCTTGTGGTTAAGATAGTCGGCGGTTAAATTA
>JAGODS010000342.1 GCA_017998135.1 Bacteroidales bacterium | reverse complement strand
TTACAACCTGATTATCTTAGATGAAAGCGGCTCTATGCAATCTATTAAAAAGTTTATTATTAAAGCTTTTAATAATCTCACTGATAATATCAGAACTATTACAAAAAAATTCCCAATGCAACAGCATTATTTTAGTCTTATTACATTTAACGGTTATGGAGTTAAAAAACATTACTGGAATGAAAATATAGAAAAAATTATAACTCTTAGTAATAAAGATTATATTCCGGATGAAAATACACCTTTACTTGATACTTTAGGAATAGTGATTACTAAGCTTAAAAAGGAACTTTTAAATAATGATAATTACGATGTCATTGTAACTATTCTAACTGACGGAGAAGAAAACGCCTCAGTTGAATATACTCACTCTCAAATTAAAGAATTAATAACTGAACTTGAAAAAACAAAAAGATGGACTTTTGCTTATGTTGGTACCGATCACGATATACACAAAGCTGCTCGCGATATAGGTATTTCCAATACGAATTATTATGATAAATCTTTAGAGGGTATAGAATATTATTTTTTAGAAGATGAAATTGCAAGAGAAACTAAATATCAGAAATTAGCTAATGGAGACAGAGATGATACTGATTTCTTTAAAAAAGATTAAAATTAATAACAACCCTAAAACTACTATAATACACCTCTAAAACCTCCATATCCCCTCTCCTAATTTTAGGAGAGTTTGCCGTTGGCTTTAGCCAACGGTTTAGGGTGAGGTTAATTTCCCCGTTGTTTTTAGCAGAGTTTGCTCTTGGCTTTAGCCAACGGTTCAAGCATCCCTCTCCTAATTTTAGGAGAGGGCAAGGGTGAGGTTAAAATTCCTCTCCTAACTAAGCGAAGCGATCTCATAAGCACCTTTAATATCAATTTAATATTGCGCATAATTTTAGGAGAGGGTTAGGGTGAGGTTATTTTTCCTTCTCCTAATTTTATTTGAAAATTAACTACAAACTTACTAAAATATCAATACTACAATTCAATTTTTTCCGAAAAATACCTGAAAAATTACTAACAACAAATTACCAAAAAAAAATGAACAGAACCGAATATATAGATCAATTACAGAACAGAAATTTTTTAAAAAATAGCGACTATGTAATAATAAATTCTCTTATTTATGCTCTTACGCCAGATGAAGCCTGTAAATATCTTGATTTGACTTTTAAACAAAATCATTATATCAGACTAAATTTGTTAAAAAAAATTTCTAAAGACATTGCAAAATCATATACTTCCGAACATAAAAAACTAATAGCATCGCTTATAAAAAAACTTAACGAAAAAAACTTCAGAAAAAAAGAATGCTGCTCCTGTGCACTGGATAAACTTAGGTCTAATTTACCATCAAGAGTTAAAGTAAGAATCCTTAAAATATTTTTGGAATCCAAATCACGTTATATCCGATCTTTGGCTTTTAGACAGTTAAAATATAATTGGAATAATAAATATTATCAAATTATTGAGCAACTTTGGCATTCCTTTCACGACAATTATTGTTTAAGAATTATACTCGATCATTTTCCTATAACATTCCTTCTTGATAATTATAAAACTATTTTACAACATACTCTACATTATCAACAACCAAAACTTTTTATAAAAGTAGGAAAAATAAATCCGGAACTTTTAACTGACCTTAAAGAAATAGATGAAATTTCATATTGTTATGTAATGGCAAAACTTGGAATGAGAATTTCGGATATTGAAGCTAAAGAGATTTTAGATAATAATTACCAAAAATATGGGATAAATTTTCTACTATGGAGTTTCGGTCAAATGGGACTTTGGGATATTATTATTGAGTATCAGAACAAATATAATTATAATGAAATTCGCGAAAAATTTGAAAAGTATTTTCACAAATAAACCTTAAATTTAACAAATATATGCAAACAAATCAAACAGCTTTTTTTAATAGGTCATCTCTAAATCGATTTAAACTCCATATTTCCTCTCTTGTTTTTAGGAGAGGGTAAGGGTGAGGTAAAAATTTTATTAGTTTATAGAAGTCCCAAATAGTTATACATATTAAAATATTATAGAAGTATAAAACTGCAAAAAAAAATTAAAAATAACACCAAAACTAAGCGAAGCGACCTCATAAGCACCTTTAAAATTATATAATACTGCGCATAACTTAGCGAAGCGATCTAATAAGCACCTTTTAAAATCAATTTAAGATTGCGCATAATTTATTATGGTGTATTATAAATCAGCTATTTTAGTTCATAAACCGCTTAAGCGGTTTATATTATATCCGATATATTATTCAGGCTAAAATAACAACTGAATTAAACAACAAAATCCGTTTATAAAATATAACATATCAGCCTACAAGAAAAATATATAATATCAAACCACTGTTAATCAGTATTTCATAAAAAAATATTGTTTTTATCCATACAATATTAGAAAAAGATTTTTATTTTTGCAAAAAGGGATATTTTTTTTTAATATTTTTAAAAACAAGTTAAAAAAAATATCAGAACAGGAAAGCTAAATGAATTGAACAAAAAAATTTTAAAAATGGAAAACAATAAATTTAATAGACATTATTCAAAAAAAACAGTTAGTGAATTATTAGGACAGTTGCGTACTCACAGAATAACTGGTGTAACTTTAGATAAAGATTGGTATGAAGGATTAGTAACACATCTTCGTGAAAGAGACTTGACTCAAGAAGAAAGTAATATTTTTAATCATATATTGTCAGCTGAAACGATAATACTTAATAATGAAGAGAAACAAGAAGAATTATTAAAAGAAAAAGAATATAAAGAAGTCTCCAAAATATTTTTTACTGAAAAATATCTTACATTAAGAACTATTTCTAAAATTTTAATTGCATTTGGTTTTATTGTAGGTTTGGTAACAATTATTGGGACTATCTTTTTCTTAGTTCAAGGTAAGGAAGGAATTATTTTTGGTGTTTTGATACTTGTTATCGGTACACTGATTACACTGGGTGTAATAACAATAGCTGAATCTATAAAGGTAATAG
>JAGODS010000341.1 GCA_017998135.1 Bacteroidales bacterium | reverse complement strand
GATGGAAAGAGTTAGCCATTTGTTGTTCTTTTTAATAAAGATATTGCATTTTGTAGCTTCTGTCAATTCTCCTTTTTCATTAAAACACACAACATCATATATATCTTTATTTTTATATATGTCAAAAGATTCAGAGTACCAGTGTCTCTTAGATGTTTTAAAATAGAGAAATTTATTATTACTGTCCATTATTGTATTACTGAGTGCTATTTTTACTTTACGGGGGGGAGGGTCAAATTTACGTTGTTTAATTATCAAAAAGCCTGATTTAGTAAGCTCTGTTTTTAAAACTAATTTCTTCGTTTGCTGTTTTTCAATAAAGCTATTTATAGTTTTAATTATATATTTTCTGTCAAAATTAAAAAGAAAAAACTCAGCGGCTTTTTTTAGTCTTTTCAAATGTTCATTAAGTAGATAAACATTGTTATTTTCAACTAACATAGTTTCAAAAAGTACAAAATAATCGGTATAGTTTCTGAGGAACTGACTTTTTAGTATAGCTTCGTTATATTCGTCTTCGGGATTGCTATCGCTTACTATTCCGCCGCCTATTCCCATTTCGCCTTTCCCGGTTTGCTTATTAATTATAATTGTCCTGATAGGAACATTAAAAATATCCTTTTCTTTGCTTACTATTCCAATAGCACCGGTATATATTCCGCGGGTAGTTTTCTCGTATTTGTTAATTATTTCCATTGTTCTGAGTTTGGGGGCGCCGGTAACAGAGCCGCAGGGAAATAAGTTAAGAAAAATATCTTTAAGGCTGATATTGTCCTTGCTAACAGCTCTGACAGCCGATACCATCTGGAAAACAGTTTCATATTTTTCAATGCTAAATAGTTTCTCAGCTTTTACCTGCCCTGTTTTCAGTAGTTTTGACAAATCATTTCTTATCAAATCAACAATCATAACATTTTCAGCCCTGTTTTTTTCACTTGAAAATAAAAACTTCCTGTTTTTATTATCTTCAATGATATTTTTACCTCTTTTAACAGTCCCTTTCATAGGCAAACAAAAGACTTCGCCCTCTGTTCTTTTAAAAAACAGTTCAGGGGAGAGAGAAAGGATAAAATCGTTTTGATTATTAATAAAAGCGCTATATGCAGCGCTCTGAGTAAACAGCATTTTGAAGAAAAAATTGCTTATATCTCCCTTAAAATCAAAAAGGGTTTTAAGTGTAAAATTTACCTGGTAGCTGTCGCCTTTTCGTATATAATCTTTGATTTTATTTATTGTTTCAAGATATGCGGCTTTGCTGATATTCAATCTCAGCTTTTTGAGTTCATAGTTAATATCTGAAAATACTGATTGATTGAAGAGCAGCTTTGTAGTTTTAATAATTTCTGTTTCCTGCTTTTTGAAAAGACAAAATCTAACTAAGGGATATTTTGGTTTTGTTAGCAGCGCTTTTAGCCTTGACTCTAATAAATATCCTGTTTCGTAATTTATAATTCCATAGCCCTTAAAGTCTTCTTGCTTTAGTCTTTCTACTTCTTCAAATACTTCTTCAATTTCTTCATAGTTATAGCCTTCAAGTATATAGCTTGGTTTTTTGAAAAAGTATGAATATGCCTGCTTATAAAAGGGAGCTGTATAGAATAGCGCTGCACCGGGTTCTTCGTTGATATATGATGTTATTGAAGATATATCTTTTAGGTTCTCTATCAAAATTTGATGTTTTTAAATGTTTCACATTTGTAAAATGTGAAACATTATATGTTTCTCTAAATTATTTTAAATCTCTTGAATATGGAATAGCATCCAGCGGGCAGAAGTCTTGTTTTAAATATTTATAATATGCAGTAGTTGCTATCATTGCTGCATTATCGGTAGTATATTCCAATTCGGGGACAAAAAGATTAAATTTATGAATTTCACTAAGTCTTTGCAGTTCTGCTTTAAGGGCAGAGTTAGCTGCAACGCCGCCTGCAATAGTTATTTCATTTATACCTGTTTGTGAGGCTGCTTTCAGCAATTTTTCAGTCAGTATCTCAATTATTGTTTGCTGGATAGAAGCAGCTAAGTTATGAAGGTTTTCTTTAATAAAGCCAGGATTCTTTTTAAGTTCATCTCTGATAAAATATAGAAATGCTGTTTTCAAACCGCTAAAGCTAAAATCCAAATCTTTTATATAAGGTTTAGAAAATTTGTATTGTAAAGGATTTCCTTCTTTTGCAAGCTTATCAATAACAGGACCGCCCGGATAGGTCAGACCTAATATTTTGGCAGCTTTATCAAATGTCTCGCCTGCTGCATCATCTATGGTCTCGCCAAGAGTTTCATATTTGAGATAATCTGTTACTTTTACTATATTGGTATGTCCGCCGGAGATAAGCAGGCAAAGGAAAGGGAAGGAAGGAACTGCTTTTTTAACCCCGGGTTTCTGTATAAAGTTTGATAAGATATGTGAATGTATGTGGTCGGCTTCTATTAGAGCTTTGTTATATCCTATTGCCAGAGCTTTTGCAAAAGAGATGCCTACAAGTAGGGAGCCCAGTAAGCCAGGTCCTCTTGTAAAAGCTATTGCATTTATATCTTCTTTATTAATGCCTGCAATTTCAAATGCCCTGTCTATAACAGGAACAATGTTTTTAAGATGAGCCCTTGAGGCAAGTTCAGGTACTACACCCCCATATTTTGAATGTATCAATTGCGATGAGACTACATTGGCTATTATGATATTATCGGCTGATATAGCAACTGATGTATCATCACAGGAACTTTCTATAGCAAGGATATATATCAATTGAAAATTAATTAATTATTAAATATAGCTAAATGCCCATCAATAAAATTGAATCTGCTTATAAAACAATTATTTTATCTCTGTGTCTGCTCTGTTAATCCCTGACGTAATAATTACAAATTAACAGTTTTAATAGATGCTCGGTTTAAATGTTTATGCGCAATCATAAATCTATTCAAGGGTGCTTATGAGATCGCTTCGCTTAGTTCACATTTTGTAAATGTGAAATATTAAATAAAAAATATATTCTGTTTAAGAGTTATTTTTTCA
>JAGODS010000031.1 GCA_017998135.1 Bacteroidales bacterium | reverse complement strand
CAAAGTTAATTTCCTTATTTTTTTCGATAGTATGGAAAAGAATGACCTCGTGCTTATTATGTTTAATATGATGCAATGCCGAAAGCAATTTCTCTGCCTGTTCCGAATTGTCAAACATATCGCTGAAAATAACAACAAGTGAGCGTTTATGAATGTTCTCTGCAATGTAATGTAAGGCTTCGGTAGTTGATGTTTTTTTATTTTCCGCAGAGGAATTTAATAATTTCTCCAGTTCTGTTATAAGATATTTCTGGTGTGTAGAGCTTGAGCGGGCTGCCGTATGCAGTTCTACACTGTCCGAGAACAATGATAAACCTGCTGCATCCCGCTGCTGTTTTAGTAGTTGGATAATGCAGGCTGCCGCATAAACTGAAAAAGTTAATTTGTTTGGCGTATCAAACGAAGGCTTTTCTATCACAGGAAAATACATAGACGAAGAAATGTCTATTATCAACTGACATCTAAGATTAGTCTCGTCTTCATATCTTTTAACAAAAAGTTTATCGGTACGCCCATACAATTTCCAGTCTATATGCTTAGTTGATTCCCCTGAATTATAAAGCCTGTGTTCGGCAAATTCTACCGAAAATCCGTGAAAAGGACTTTTATGAAGTCCTGTTATAAATCCCTCAACAACCTGTCTTGCCAGCAAATCAATCGATAAAAACTGCCTGAATTTATGAGGGTCTATAGTTTCTTCTTTTCCCATTTTTTTAAATAAACCTGACAGGCTTTAATACCTGTAAGATTTAATAAATTAAAATAGTTTTTCTATTTTTTCTTTTAACGCACTTTTATTGGCAACGCCAACCTGCTTATCTGCGATATTTCCGTTTTTGAAAAACAGTATAGTCGGTATATTACGAATACCAAACTGTGCTGTTATCTGTGGGTTTTCGTCCACATTAACTTTGCCTATTACCGCTTTACCTTCATATTCTTTAGAAAGTTCTTCAATTGTAGGTCCTACCATTCTGCAAGGTCCGCACCATTCAGCCCAGAAATCTACTACAGCGGGTTGATTTGATTTAATTACTTTTTCTTCAAAATTGGAATCTGTGAGTTCTAATGCCATATAATTTTATTTTAAAAATTTCTGCAAAAGTATATCTTTTTAATTTTACACTCTCTTTTTTAATTATTAAAATTTTGTAAAATTTTTAAGGGCATCTTATAAAACGAAATAATTCGCTGAAGTTTGTTAGCAATGAATGCCTAATCCCTAGATTTTCTTTTTATTATATTTTGTTCTATCCCTATTTAAATGTTGGTTTTAGCCCTAATTCAATTCCCAAATTAGCACCTTCTCAAATCTAATTGGTAAGAAAAATAGAAAATTGACTTAATGTATTGATGTTTTTTCTGAGCACTTATCTAATTCTTTAATTCTTTGCAACAGTGTCGGGTGTGAGTAGTGAAAGAAGACATAAGCAGGGTGAGGGCGTAGGTTGCTGAGGTTATTTACGGACAATTTTATAAGCGCCGCTTTTAAAGCGTCAGGTTTATAATTCTCGCCTGCAAACCGGTCTGCAGCATATTCATTTTTTCTTGAGAGTATATTCATAGCTAAACCTATAATTAATGAGAGTGGTGAATATATTATGCCAAAGCCGAGTATGCCTATATGAAAACTGCTTTGTTCTGCATTGAGGGCAGTGCAAAGTGCAATGGATAAAGCCGAATCCTTGGCTATAAATAATGAAAGTATATAAAGCATTATCCCTGTTTGAATAATGGAAAGAGTAACACTGAGAGTTGTATGTTTCATTTTATAATGCCCTATTTCGTGTGCAAGTACAGCAACAAGTTCTTCTTTTGTATGTTGTTTGATAAGCGTATCATATAGAACTATTCTTTTTTTGGAACCCAGACCGGCAAAATAGGCATTGGCTTTAGTACTTCGTTTAGAGCCGTCAATAACAAAGATATTCTTTAGTTTGAAGCCTGCTTTTTTTGAAAAAGCTTCTATCTCGTCTCTTAACTCACCTGCTTCCAGCGTTTTTTGTTTGTTAAATAAAGGAACAATCAGGTTACTATAAAACATAGTGATAAAAACTGAAAAGAAACTTATCACCAGCCAGGCATAGAACCAAAACCAGGTGCCTGTGCTTTCATATATCCATATTATTGCTGACAGTAAAACAGCTCCTATAACGGCGGCGAGCAACCAGCCTTTAATAATGTCAAAAATAAAGGTTTTTACTGTAGTCTTGTTGAAACCAAAACGTTCTTCTATTACAAATGTATCAAAAGCATCAAAGGGTATAAATATTAATGAGGCGCCTAAGCCAAGCGATCCGAAAAAGAGGAGAGCTATAATTATGGTATTGGAAGATAATTCGCGTATATAAGAGTCTAAATATCCAAAAAAACCAAAAATTAGCATTGTAAGGATTATAAGCAGGTTAAGGCTTCTTGTTATCATTCCTAAGCGTTTGTTAGCTTTTTCATAAGCCTGTTGCTTGCGGTATTTCTCTTCATCGTAGATACCTTTAAGTTCATTAGGTAATTCTTCACTTCTGTAACGGGCATTGAGATAATCAAGCCAGCTTTCAAGCAGGTAATCGGCAGCTAATATGCATATTATTATTATAAAAAAAAGTTCACTCATCTGTTTAATGTTTTTTACTTTTGCAAAAATATAGTTTTTATCTGATTAATTATTTGGAATACTATATTTATTTATTTTACTAAATATAATTATATAAATATATTCCAGAGATTGCTTCTCTAATTTCGCAAAGAGGTTAAAGTTAATATTGATAATAAGTATATTATATAAAATGACATTTTAAATTCTTAAAAAAATACTTTTTAAAGAGATTTAAAATATAGATTAATAAGAGGATTGAAATTTGTATATTAATGTGTCAATTTACTAATTTGAAAATGTTTTTTAAAGACGATGCGTGGATTCTATGCTTAATAAAGTCGCTTCGCTTAGATATATTCTTATTCTCTATTTTTAATTGTAGCTTAGTGCTACAGTATGAATAATTAAAGTTTAATCAAATCAAAAATTTCCTTAAATTCTTTAAAATATATATCAAATTTTCTGCTACACTAAAAAGATTCATTAATTTTGCCGTTTCAATAGAATATTTTCATATTTATTACAGTTCTAAAAGAACAAATTAAAGACCTGACATAGACCAATTTTAAATATTATTTAAATTTATTGAAAACGCTATTAATTATAATTGCTGTTGTATTAATTTATTGTTCATTGTATGGACAAGATACTATTCAACATAAAGATTTCAATTACTCAACAAGTATAGGTGCAGGAATAGGACTTGATTACGGGGGCTTGGGAATAAGAATAACAACAGAAATGAATAACTATTTAAGTTTATTTGGCGGATTAGGATATAATTTAGCTGGAACTGGAGTCAATGGTGGTTTATTATTTCGTTTGTTTCCAGGATATGTTTTTCGTCCTACAATATCAGCAATGTATGGTTATAATGCAGTTTTTCTTTTTGAAGACTCAAATAATTCTAAATACAATAGAATGTTTTTCGGACCTTCATTTGGTTTCGGATTTGAATTGGGTTTATTTAAATACAGGAATTATTTAAATTGCTCTATAATAGTGCCTTTCAGGACTAAAGAATTTGATGAAGCCTATAATGAATTTAAAAAAAATTCGAATGTACGTCTAATAAAAGAAGCCTCTCCAATACTATTTTCAATTGGGATACATCTATTTATATTATAATAATAAAATGTATCAATTTATAAATGTGCTAATTTTGAAATGTTTTTTTAGGCGAAGCGTGGACGCTATGTCTAACCGTAATAATTCTGTATTGTTTACTGTTTATCGTATTTTTGGATTTCGTTAAAGACATATTCGATAGATATACCTGCATGTTTAAAAAGTTCTTCGGATTCGGCCCCGGCGTGGTATTTTCGCTCGCAGACCACTCTGACAATACCGCAATTAATAATCATCATAGCACAGGTACGACAGGGAGTCATTCTGCAATAAAGAGTCGCACCCTGCAATGAGATTCCGAGCCTTGCAGCCTGGCAGATTGCGTTCTGTTCAGCGTGAACAGTACGAACACAATGCAAACTCTCTTTACCGTCCTCACAGACTACTTTTTTCATAAGATGACCAACATCGTCGCAATGAGGCAATCCTACAGGCGAACCGACATATCCCGTAACCAAAATTTGTTTGTCTCGTGCTATAACACAACCGCTTCTGCCACGATCACAAGTTGCACGCTTTGCAATAGTATTGGCTATTTCCATAAAATAATCGTCCCAGCTCGGTCTTTTATATTTTTGTTCCTTCATTTTTTTTAAGGTTTATATCTTTCTTTGTAAGAAGTTTTATTTATTTTCAATTAAATTAATTTCTTCATCAGATAAATCATAAAGTTTATAAACCATAAAGTCTATTTCTTTATCGGTTTTATCAATTTGAGTTTTTATATTTTGAGCTTTCATTTTAATATCATCAAAAATCTCAGTTTTCCATCTAAATTCCTCTTTTTTAGTAAGAACAGGTCTTTTGACAGCTTTTAGCTCTTTATTTATAATTTTATTAAAATTATCAAAAGAAATCTCAAACCATTTATTAAGTTTTTCAGGTCGCCGTTCAAGGTTTAACTGCTCTGAAACATAATCAAGAAAGTTATTGGATAGTTTATTTAATTCAAGATTAAGAGAAAGCATAAAGTCCGCTTTTTGAATAAAATCCTGTTGATATTTTTTAGAAATCAACGGGACTGGGAGATTCCGTACATCGTTAATTAGTATCTTAGGAAATATACCTTTGTTTGCTTTGGGAGAGATAGTATTATGCAACCACCCCATTAATTTAGAATTTAAAATTACAAGAGCGTATTTCAGGTCTAAAATCCCTTTTTCATCTATGATATTAATAATAGAAGGGGTATTATAAAATTCATCAGCAGTAAAGGTGCAAAATAGTTTTTTATCAGTAATCTCTCTGATTAAAACTCTTGGAGAAATAAAAAATTTTTGTTCACGGGGAGCTGCAAGCCATTCTCCATAACTAACCCATAACATTTTATTCCATTCTAAATAATACCTGTTAATATCAGCCCCTTTTAACTCTTTTTTATAAGTATCATCTTTTTTAACTGAAGAATGCCAAATCCTGTTTTTAATGGTATATTCATCATGTCCCCTGTATTTGTCATAAGGAATCAATCCCTGTGAAACTGAAAAATATTCTTTGAGAGCTTTATGAATCTTTATCTTAGTAATTATTTTTTCGGTTTCAGCATTAATATGAAAAAGGCTGAGAAGGTTGTCAGTTTTATTTAGAATTGTATTTTTTTCAGAATACCCGGCTTTAATAAATTCTCCGCCGGCAATTTTAAATAACAGTGTTTGATAATCGTCATCAGTCTTTTTTAGAGATAAGATGCAAGTTCTGACAGAGGCTTCGGAAAAGGTTATATCTTCGGATAAATCAGTCAAAAGATAGACCTGAGTTTTATTGAAAAGTTCGTCACGATATTTTTTTCCAAACAAATTTGATAAGAAAGTATTAGGAAAAATAAAAGATAATAATCCTTTTTCCTTTAATATCTTTTTATAAAGAGAGATAAAATATATATAAATCTCAAAGTCAGGGACGAGAGGGTCATTAGACGCTAAAAAATTTTTTTCGCCTGTATTTAAAACAGTTCCATAAGGAGGATTACCGATAATAAGGTCAAAACCATATCTGACAAAGCCCTTACTTTGAGGTTTATAAGAATATAAAGGTTCTTTAACTCCGCCTGGAAAATCAACGGTCATTTTTTCATAAATAGGTTCTGGTTCTTCAACAGAGGGTTTGCGGTAATGAGGAAAGACTTGAGGAAACTCAACAAACCAGTTAAACGCTTTTGTCCCCGCAATAAGCGGATCGTCAATCAGAGAATTGCCGCATTTAATATTATTGGACAAATCTAAAAGTTTCCTGCCCCTGCGTGCAGTTTTAAGCCATAGAGATAATTTAGCTATTTCAACAGCTTCTTCATTAATATCTACACCGAAGATATTATTTTCAAGAATGGAGTTTTCAATATCTGAAAGCTGAAGCGAAGCCCCGGTTATGCTCATAATATATTCGTCAAGCATTTTATGCTCATTAATCAGAAAATCAAGAGCTTCGTTAAGAAAAGCACCACTTCCGCAAGCAGGGTCGCAGATTTTTAATTGCAGCAACCAATCTCTGTATGAATCAATTTTTGAAAGCAATTCCTTCTTTTTATTATTATCAGAAAAAGGAAAATCTAAGGAAAGTAAATCCGAAATACCAAGTTCGGTTTTTTTATTAGAACAAATTAAGCCTAAACTATTATCAACAATATATTTTGTAATATATTTCGGCGTATAAAAAACGCCTTCTTTTTTTCTTTTGGATTTAGATTTATCAATATTTATTCCCTGTAACTCAGCTTGTATTTCTTCAATTTCATTAAGACTATGTTCAAAGATATGACCTAAGATATTAACATCAATTTCCGTATCGAAATTGTAAAGACTTAATTTCTGAGTATTTTCTGACAAAACATTATCATCTATAATGATTTTATCAAGAATATCATCAGGTTCAAATAAGCCGCCATTATAAGGGAATATTTTATAATTATCATTGCTCCAGCCTTTATAAAGATAATTAAAATGCTTCTTAAAACGCTCGTAAAGACTTTCGTTATAACCAAGATTTTTAGCGAGTTTCCATTCTTTGATGATAGTATTTATATGATTTGCAGGAATTAATAATTTATCTTCAGCGAAAAGAATAAATAAAATCCTGTCAAGAAGTTTTTGAGTTTTTTTAAAAAGAAGTAATTTGTCAGTGAAAAGTGAATTTTTCTCAGTAATATTTTGAAAAAGAACTTTTTTAAAGTTTGAATAATCAAGGTAAAGTTTTTTTGTTATTTCAATTTCTTGATACGCTGAAGCGGTTTTAACGACAGCAGGGAGGTCTTTAAGTAGGGTTTCTTTGGCGAGGCAGAAATAAAAGAGATAAAACTTTTCTTTCGACAAGTTAAACAAATCAAATTCTTCATATTCCACTCTGTTATTAATATAAAAACGTAGTTTTTGAAAATTAGAAGTGATAATATATTTACAGCCTTTATAACTATTTTTATAATTGAAAGCCTGCAATTCTACATCCCTCAGATTAGAGGTTCTGCTATCTTTAACTTCAATAACAGCAATAACCGAATTAATATCATTAACAGAGGAAAGAATCACGCCATCAGGTTTTTTTGAATCTATTTCGGTTTTAAGCTGAAGTATAATATTGTGATTGTTATCAGGAGCTATTTTATATCCTAAAACCTTATCAAAAAGAAAATCTAAAAACCTTTCATAATAACTTATCTCACTTGTTTTCAAAATGTTTTCCCTGAAAGAAGCATCTCTGAATTTTTCAGAGAAAATATCATAAGCCGTATTCACAACTTCAGAATCCAGGTCGGATAAATATTTATTAAGCACTGATTGCTGGAATAAGCTCATTTTTAAGAAGAAATAAGTAATTAATTAAACAGCGAAAATAATATAAATTTTGTAATTATTCTATCCTTTTATGGGGTTGTAGATTTTTACAGGAATAGTTAGCTATTCCGATGTTTATTCAATCTTAGCGGCTTTATCTCTATTTCGGTATTAAAGATTATGACATTGATTTTCTTAATTTTCTAATCCTTAGTATTAAAACTTTTCCTAAAAAAACATTCAAAATATATATCAGGAAAAGCAACACAGGGAAAATCAGTTTAAGATTTTCTACCTTTTTTAATTTATTATATAATTTGATTTAACTAATAATAGGTGAGTTCACTCAAAAAAATCTTAAAAGTTTATTTTCTGTAAAGGCTTTAATAAATTAAAAAAACCTTATCTTTTCTCAAAAGATAAGGTTTTAATCAGAAAATATATTTTGTTTGTTTGCAGCTTTGTATTACTGTAATAATTAAACAGGTTATGCATTATTAAATAAAAAAATTACTAATTATGTAATCTTTAAAAATAATAAATTATGCTGACAGAAAAATATGTTAATCCATTTACGGGTTAAGGGTTTAAACGTCTGTTCGGAAAGGACTTGTTAATTGATTTTCTTAATGAATTACTGTATAAAGAATAGGAAAAAATCAAAAAACTTACCTATCTTAAAAACGAAAAATTAAGTGTATCCGAATTAGATTTCAGGACTATATTTGACCTTTACTGCAAAAATGAAAAAGGCGAGAAATTCATAGTGTAACTTTAGAAAATCAAACAGAAATTTTTTAAAGACCGCACCCTCTATTATTCTACTTTCCCTATTCGCGAACAAGCTAAAAGATCTAATTGGGACTTTAAGCTTAATGCTGTTTACATAATCGCTATACTTGACTTTGTCTTTGATGATGATAAAGATGAAACTGACAAATACCGTTATGATATTAAACTTTCAAATATTAAAACTAATAAGGTGTTCTATGATAAACTGATGTTTATATATCTTGAAATGCCTAAATTCAATAATAAAATAACTAATATATTATCAAGTGAAATAAAAATAAATACAATTTTTGTAGTGTCTAAACGAATGATACTCTCGTATCGTATTGACATTGCTTTAGTTGCAAAATCAAGTGGTTAAGTTGGGTTAAAAATTGTTCTAATGCTAAGTATTAGAAAATAATTGAAAATAAATACATATTATTCTAATGCTTAATCTGGGTTTATAATATTTTTTTAAATTTGCAGATTAATATATATTATTTTATGAAAATTATTACTAATTTTTTTACAGTTTTATTTATCATTATTTGTTTAAATAATTTAAAATCTCAGTGTTATATTAAAGTTGATGCTGGTGAAGATAGAGAAATAAATTGTGGAAAAACTTCTATGTTATATGCAAGATTGTATAATGCAGGAAGTGCTACTGTTACATATAAATGGTCGCCATCTTCCAGTTTAACTGATGATAATGTTCTGAATCCAACGGCATTTCCTTTATCAACAACAATGTATAAAGTTATAGTTACGACTTCAGAAGGTTGCGTATCAACAGATTCTGTTTTAGTAACAGTTAAGCCTCTTATAATAAATGCAGGAATAGATCAGGAAATAACTTGCGGAGAAAGTGCATTATTAAATATTGTAAATTATTCTGAATTAGTAAATATATCTGATCAGGGTGAATTGCTATCTGTTTATTTTACTGATGAAAATACAGGTTACGCAGTTGGTATGAATGGTGTTATTTTAAAAACTAATAATGCAGGGTTTTTATGGAAACGACTTAATAGTGGTTTAGAATGGAGGTTACGTTCAATATATTTTTTGGATGATTATACAGGGTTTATAATAGGCGAACTTGGTATAATTCTTAAAACAACTGATGCTGGTTTAAACTGGACTAAAATTGAAACTGGGGTGGATACGGAAATTTTATCTATATATTTTACGGACAAAAATACTGGTTATGTTGTTGGTTGTTATGGATTAATTTTAAAAACTGTAGATGCTGGGTTAACCTGGACCAAGCTCAAAAGTGATGTTAGTGATGAGAAAGATTTTTTTTCATCAATTGTATTTACAGATGCAAATACCGGTTATATAGCAGGTACTACTAATATATTAAAAACAATAGATGCCGGTTTAAACTGGTTCCCGATATATACTGAATTTACACATTATAATAAGATATTTTTTACAGATTCAAATACAGGTTATGTATTAGATAATACAGGTTATGTTTTAAAAACAATTGATGCAGGAAAAAGCTGGTCAAAATTTTCTTTAGCCTCTGATAAAGATTTTTTTTCATTATTTTTTTATGATACCAATTTAGGATTTGTTGTAGGAAGAAGTGGAACTATTTTACAAACAACAAATGGCGGATTGAGTTGGACAAAATTAAATAATACTGAAACTGGTGATTTATATTCGGTATTTGTTACAAAAGCTAAAACATACTATTTTGCAGGTTCTAATGGGATTCTTAGAAAGAACTTATCAACTTACAAATGGGAACCAGCATCCAGTTTAGATGATGAAAATATTAAAAACCCTATTGCTCAACCAATTGAAACTACTACATATAAAGTAACTGTTAGCACAACTGAGGGATGTACCTCAAGCGATGCAATTAAAGTAAATGTTAGTCCATTAACAGTTAAAGTGGGAAATGAAAAAACAATTCCTTGCGGAGAAAAGTATCAGTTAAATCCAGTAGTTAATTCAGATTTTTCTACTATTTACAATAAATCAGACAAATCTATTTATTCGATATATTTTACAAATAAAGAAACAGGCTATGCAGTTGGGAGAGATGGATATCTATTAAAGACTACAGATTCTGGTTTAAATTGGGATATGCTAAATAGTGGTACAAGCAAAAGTTTATCTGAAATATTTTTTATTAATGAAAATACTGGATATGCTGTCGGAAGTTCTGGAACTATTGTAAAAACAAGCAATGCAGCTTTAGAATGGATTAACTTAAATACAGGTATAACTAATGAGTTATACTCTATATGGTTCACAGATATTAATACTGGTATTGCTGTTGGCGCTGGTAGTACGGTTTTAAAAACTACTAATGCAGGGAAAAGTTGGACGAAAATATATACAGGAATTGAAAAAAATTTCTATTCAGTCTGTTTTACTGATAGTAATACAGGCTATATAACAGGAGACGATGGTACCATTTTAAAGACAACAAATGGTGGAGAAGAATGGTTTCCTCTTTCCAGCAATACTACAAATATCTTATATTCAATTTGTTTTACAGATGCAAATACAGGTTATATTGTTGGTAGAAATGGCGTCATTTTAAAGACAATAAATGCTGGATTATCATGGAAAATAAAAGCCATTTTTTCAACCTCAGTTTTAACATCCATATCTTTTAATGACAACAATATTGGATATGCTGTAGGAAATGAAGGTGTCATTGTTAAAACAGTTGATGGAGGCGATACATGGGTTAAGTTAAATGCAAAAAACAATAATAGTATGACATCTATTTTTTATATAAAAAATAGATTTTTTGCAGTATCAAATGCAGGAACAATAATTAAAAGTAATGTATATAGCTATGAATGGTTTCCATCTGAAGGATTGAGCGCTGATGATATTCAAAATCCAATTGCTAATCCTACTAATACAACTACTTACAAAGTATTTGTAAGTTCATCTGATAGTTGTTTAGCAAAAGATTCACTAAAAATTATTGTAAATCCGTTGCAAGCAACTATAATTTCTCCCAGTAAGATTGTTTGTGGGTCTTCATTGCAATTTGACTGTAAAACTAACTATAATGATACTATTCCTTTGAATTATTTATGGGAGTCAAATACAGGATTTAAGGACACTATTAAAAATCCTTTTATTAAACCGCTTATAACAACAACATATACACTAACAGTTTCATTACCTAATACTTTGTGTCAGGACACAAGTATAAAAATTATAAATGTAGATCCTATTATGATTAATGCAGGTGACGATATTGCAATAGCCTGTGGAAAGGATTATAACTTAAATGCAAGTTCTAATTATAATGGTAGTAGCCTTTTAACTTATAAATGGTATCCTGAAACAGGTCTAAGTAATCCTAATATTTCTAATCCAATAATTAATACTGAAAAATCTACCGAATATACGGTAGAAGTATCAAATGATTTTGGCTGTAATTCAGCAACAGACAATGTAAAAGTAAATATTAAATCGCTTGATTTTAAATTATCTTTTACTCAAAATCAGCAAGTTTTTACAAGTCCGCCATTCAATGTATTATTTGTCAATACAACACCAAATAAGACTAATTATGATTTTCAGTGGGATTTTGGAGATGGAGATTATTATAATGGCATAGATCCGCCATCGCATTCATATAAAAGTAATGGCAAATATACAGTCAAACTAATAGGTATAGAAAAAGCAGGAGGCTGTATAGACACTTTGATAATGCCTGAATATATTGTATGTATAGGGGGGACAGAGTGCGACTATACTGTTGCCATTGAACAAAGCAGCCCTGTTTATACCTGTGTAGGAGAAAAAATAGTATTAAGCTGCAATAAAAGCGAAGAATACAAGTATCAATGGCTCAGAAACGGTATCTTACTTGAAGCGGATACTTTTAATACAATAAATACATCAAAAGCAGGCGAATATAGGATTATTGCTAAGAAAGGCGTTTGTTCAGTCGTATCTCCTGCATTATTACTGATTAATAAAAACAGTCCGCCTATTCCTCAGATAAATGCAGTAGGAAGTATTAGCTATTGTGCTGGCGGTGAGGTAAAACTTGATGCACCCTACGGATATAATCAATATTTATGGTCAAATGGACAAACAACCCAAAGCATAACAGTTAAAAACCCAGGTACTTTTATGGTTACAGTTATCAACAACTCAGGTTGTGCAAATGTTTCATCACCATATATAGTAGGCGAATCTCCATTAAACAAGCCGGATTTATGTATGGTCAGCGTTGATGATAATACAAACAAGAATATAATAATATGGGAAAAGCATAATATAGAAGCGGTAGATAGTTTTTTAATCTATAAAGAAACAAATAAAGCAGAAGTATATAAATTGCTGGCAAAACTATCGTCAAAGAGTTTTAGTACTTACATTGATAAAAGTTCAGAGCCTGCCAAACAGGCTAACCGTTATAAAATAGCGATAAAAGATACCTGTGGAGCAGAAACTGAGATGAGCGATTATCATAAAACAATGCATTTAACAATAAATAAAGGCATAGGGGAAAGCTATAACCTTATATGGAGTCCTTATGAGGGCTTTGAATTTGACTCTTACTATATATACAGGGGCGATACTCCTGATAATATGCTCATACTTGATACAATAGCATCCAATCTATATTCATACACTGATTTAAATCCTTTACAAGGTAATAATTATTATATGGTAGAAGTAATAAATCCCAATAACTGTAATCCATCAAAAAAAGTATATAATACCGCACAATCCAATAAAGTTAATTCATCCAACCAAATGTATTATACAATATCAGGAACAGTTACCTATGATAATAAAGCCAATAACTCATTAAATAATGTATTATTAAAATTAAAAAACAAAGAAGGAAAAATAATATCAGAAACTAAAACAGATAATAACGGCGATTATTTCTTTACAAATTTACAGAATGATAAATATTATATAGAATGCAACAACACTGCAAAAGCCGGGGGTTACAATCCAGTTGACGCATTATTTGTAAACAGATATTACTTAAAGCTTGTAGGATTTGGAAATAATCTAAGGAAGCGTGCAGCAGATGTTAATATTGATAATAATGTAAATCCGATAGATGCCCTAATGATAAACAGACGTTATATAGGAATTCTAAAATCATTCAAGAGTCCTGACTGGCTTTTTGAAACCGATACAATAGAGTTGAGCGATTCGGATTTGTTATATAATATAAAATCACTCTGTGCCGGAGACAATAATGGTTCTTACACACCTTTATCCAAGCGGGATATGAATTTATCCATAAGCACCGAAGGAATTATTAAACTTAAAAAAGGAGATACATATTATATTCCGCTAAGATTAGATAAAGAAGAAAGCATAGGCTCGGTAGGATTGCAATTAACATTAAAACAAAAAGGCTTAACAATATTAGATGTAAAATCTGAAATGCAGGGGATGCTATATAATATTACAGAAAATGGAGTTAATATAGCCTGGTCAGCAAAAGAAAGCGCATTATTAAACAAAGCTGTTAATCCTTTATTATATATAAAAGTAAAAATGACAGAAGAGCCTCTTTCAGAAGGTTTATTAGAATTGTTTGAACTTAATGGAGAAAGTATAATAACAGATTATGAAGCAAATACAATTACAAACTTAAAGTTGGTTCTTCCATTCTTAAATACAGGAGCAGAAGCCTTTACATATAAGATATATCCGAATCCTGCCAAAGAATCTGCAACGTTAATCTATTTTTTACCG